>DATNKQ010000598.1:0-2230 GCA_035603315.1 Thermoanaerobaculia bacterium | reverse complement strand
AGCGGCTCGGCTTTCTGCCGGGCGACATGCTCGCGAAGGTCGACCCCTACCTGCGCCCTCTGTTCGACGCGCTGCACGACATGCTGGACCCTGAGCGGGTGTCCCAGCATCTGGAGCGCGGGGTCATCGAGGTGGCGCCGCTGGCCTTCATGCGCGGCCGCACCCTGAGCGACAGCTTCATCATCCTGGACGAGGCGCAGAACACCACCTCCGAGCAGATGAAGATGTTCTTGACCCGCATCGGCTTCAACTCCAAGGCGGTGATCAACGGCGACATCACCCAGGTTGACCTGCCGCAGGGCCGCATGTCGGGCTTGCGCGAGGCGCAGGAGGTGCTGGCCGACGTCGAGGGGATCAAGTTCTTCCGCTTCGACCAGCGCGACGTCGTCCGCCACTCGCTGGTGCAGAAGATCGTCACCGCCTACGACCGCTTCGAGGACAAGAAGGCGGAGCGCGAGGCGGAGGCTCCGCGCAGCGATTGAATCGGTCGGAACGGTCATGGCTCGCCACCGGCCCCAGCTCTCCGTCTTGAGGCGCTCCCGACAGAGCCCCTGGCGGCGCTGGGCGCAGCGCGGCGCCGACCTGTGGAACGCGGCCCTCGGCCTGCCGGCCCTCTGGCTCGTCCTCTTCCTCCTGGCCGGCACCTGGTGCGTCATGCCGAGCGGCTTCCTCTTCGCCCCGCGGGCGCGGGCGGGCGCCATCGCCGACCAGGACTACGTGGCGCCGCGCGACCTCCTGCTCCTGGACGAGGAGAGCTCGCGCGCCAAGGAGGCGCGGGCGCGCGAAGCGGTGCCGGCGGTCTACGACTTCGATCCCGAGATCCAGGCGGACCGCGACCGCCGGCTCGAAGCCCTCTTCCGCCGCGGCCGCGAGCTCGCCGGCAAGGGCAGCGAGGCACCGGTCGGCGCGCGGCTGGAGGCGATTACGGCCGAGCTGGCGGGCCCGGAGCCGCCGCCCGACGGCCTCCGGCTGACGCCCGCGGAGGTCGAGGTGCTGGCGCGCAAGCGCTTCTCGGCGGACCTGGAGGACCGGCTGCACGGCCTCCTCGACCAGACCCTCCGACGCGGCGTGGTGGCCAACAAGGGGATGCTGCTCGAGAGCCGCATCCGCGGCATCTCGCTGCGCAACTTGACGACCCGGGTGGAGCAGATCCAGTTCGACCTCTTCAACCACCTGGGATACCCGGAGGAGGCGCGCGACTACCTGCAGTCCGAGGTGCGCGCGTGGACCGGCCTGACGGTCGCCGACCGCCGGCTGCTCGCCGAGGTCCTGTTCGACAACCTGCCGGTCAACCTGCACTTCAACCAGAGCGAGACGCGCTCGCGGCGGGACGCCGTGGCCGCCGCCGCCGGGCAGGTCTTCACCCAGGTCCGCAAGGGGCAGGTGATCGTGCGCAAGGGCGATCAGATCAGCGCCACGGCGGCGCGGGTCATCTCACAGATCCGCGGCGACCGCCACCTCACCCACCAGCTGCCGCCGATCGCCGGCACCCTCTTTCTGGTGGCGCTCGCGGCCTTAGCTCTCTGGCTGGGGCTGCGCCGCGAGCGGGTGGCCGATCACCCCCCGGCGCGGGTCTTCGGCGAGATGTTGATGCTGCTCACTCTGGCGCTCCTGGGAGCGCGGTTCTGCTTCATGGTGGCGAGCGCCCTCTCCGCCTCCGGGCCGCCCCCCTTCAGCTCCTTCGTCAGCTACGCCTACGCCGTCCCCTTCGCCTCGCTCTCGCTCCTGGCCGCCCTCCTGCTCACCCGCAACGCGGCCCTCGTCCTCGCCTTCTTCTTCCCCCTCCTGGCCAGCCGCATGGTCGATAGCGAGGGGCTGTGGGTGGTCTTCTACGGCTGCGCGGGATCGCTCGCCGCCGTCTTCGCCCTCGATCAGTACCAGTTCAAGCAGCGCCTGGTGATGACGCGCGTGGGCCTGGTCGTCGGCGCCGTCAACATGCTGCTGGTGGTCATCCTGGAGACGCTTGCCGGCGGGCTCGCCGACCGCGGCCTGGCGCAGGTCTCGTTCGACCTCTGCTGCGCCTTCGCCGGCGGCCTCCTGGTGACGGCGGTGGCGAGCTTCATGGTGCCGATCCTCGAGTCGGCGCTGGGGATCACCACCGACATCAAGCTCGTCGAGCTGTCGAACACCAACCTGCCGCTCCTGCGCCGGCTCGCCTTCGAGGCGCCGGGCACCTTCCAGCACTCCCTGATGGTGGCGAACCTCGCCAAGGAGGGTTGCGAGGCGATCG
>DATNKQ010000555.1:0-9357 GCA_035603315.1 Thermoanaerobaculia bacterium | reverse complement strand
GGAATCCGAAACGGCGGACCGGCCGGTACCTATCATCAGCTTCATCGCCCGCCAGCGCGACCTTCGCGAGCTGGTGGGAGACCACCTACCCGGAGCGGAGAGGCTCAGCTTTTCCGACACCCTGAAGTGGTCCGAGGGCCGGTTCGACACTATCTCGCTCGACGACCGCAACCTGCCGGCTATTGCGAGGCAGCGCCTTCTGCAACCACGGGGCGAGGATGCCAAACGCGAGATCGACGGCTCTTTCGAGGAGACGCGGCGTGTGCGGGCTGATGTCTTCGAGGCCCTCCTCGGTCGAGAAGGGGACCCGCAGAGCTTCCGCGACGTCTATCCGTTCAGCCCTGCCCTGGTGCAAGCCTTGGTGGCGATCTCATCCGCCTTGCAACGGGAGCGCACCGCATTGCGGGTGATGCTCCAGCTCCTGGTCGACCAGCGGGACACGTTGAAGCTCGGCGACTTGGTGCCCGTGGGCGACCTGTTCGACGTCATCGCCGACGGCGACGAGCCGTTCACCGAAGGGATGCGTATACATTTCGAGCGGGCGAAGCGACTCTATCACCAGAAGCTGCTGCCGATACTCGAGCGACGCAATGGCCTGAGCCGCGGTGAGGCGCGCGCGTTGCCGTACGACGACCCGCGGGCCACCGCCTTCCGGGGTGACGACCGGCTCGTGAAGACCCTCCTCCTGGCCGCGCTGACGCCGGAGGTGGAAGCCTTCCGCGGCCTCACCGCCGCGCGCCTGGCAGCCCTCAACCATGGCAGCATCCGTTCGCCGATCCCCGGAGGGGAGGCGAGGATGGTGGTCAGCCGCTTCCGGGAGTGGGCCGCCCAGGTGGGGGAGATAAAGCTCGCGGGTGACACTGCGAACCCGACGATCGCCCTCCAGCTGTCCGGCGTCCACACCGAGACCATCCTCGCCAACGCGCGCAATGAGGACAATGACGGAAACAGGAGGCGGGCGCTCAAGACGCTCCTCTACGAGCAACTCGGACTGCCTGTAGACGAATCTCTATTCTTGCTCTACGACCTTACCTGGCGCGGCACCCAGAGGCAGGTGGAGATAGTCTTCGCCAATATCCGGGAGCTACCGTTCGACACCCTACGCGCCAAGGGTGAGGACTGGAAGGTCATCATCGATTTCCCGTTCGACACCGAGCGGCGCACGGCAAACGATGACCTGGCGAAGCTCGAGGGGTTCCGCGAGGAGGGGGAGGATACCGCCACTTTCTGCTGGGTGCCGGCCTTCTTCAGCCACGGCACCCTGCGCGATCTGGGCAACTATGTAGTGCTGGACTTCCTCTTGACCGGTGAGCGTTTCAGCGATCACGCCTCACATCTCAACGCGGTGGACCGAGCCGCAGCCCGGGCCCAGCTGGACAATCAACGAAGCCAACTCCGGCAGCGTCTGATCAACGCGCTGGAGGCCGCCTACGGCATCGCAAGCGACACCACCAGCCTGGTGGACTCCTTTCCGGAGCTGGCGCGCCGCTTCCAGTCACTGGACCGCCGGTTCCAGCCGCAGCCGCCGGCCGCGCCGAGCCTCAAGCAGGCCTTGGAGCGCCTGCTCGACCAGATCTTCAGCTTCCGCTTTCCCCGACATCCCCGGTTCGAGGCGAAAGTCCAGAGCAGGGACCTGAAGCGGGTCCTCGACGTGGCACGGCGGGCCGCCCGCGCACCGCAGGGTCGGCTGGAGGTGGAGAAGGAGCTGCGGCAGACCGTGCGCCAGATCGCCAACCCGTTGGACCTCGGGGAGATGCACGAGGCGGCCTTTGTGCTTTCCGACACCTGGCGCAACCAGCTCACACGGGCCGCCGCGGCAGGGGGGGAAAATCCAACGGTGGGCAAGCTGCGCACCGGGTTCGACCAGCCGGAGCCGCGTGGCCTGTCGCGGGAGGTACAGGACCTCCTGATCCTGGTCTTCGCGGAGCAGACGAACCGCTCCTTCTTCCGCTACGGCGGGCCGGTGACCGTAGACATCGGGCAATTGACCGACGAAGTCGAGTTGCGGGAGCAGAAGCTCCTATCCGAGGCGGTCTGGAACTCGGCGCGAGCGCAAGCCGAGGGCATCTTCGGTCTCGCAGCGCCCTCTTTCCTCTCGGTCACCAACATGAGCCTTCTGACCCACCAGATCCTCGATCGGGTAAACGAGCTGCGCAAGCCGTGCTCAGAGCTGGTGGAGACTCTGCGGAGCTGGATGAGCGCCTTCGGCGTGGAACCCGGCGCGGCGCCGCGACTGCGCACCGCACAGGCGTTGCAGACCCTCGTCGAGGACCTCGCCATGGCGCCGCCGGACACCAAGCTGGAGACCCTGGCGACAGCGGCCATCGTCACCAGCGCCGAAGCGATGGGCAATGCCGGAGCGAAGGCCGCCGAGGTTCTCGCGGGCCTAGTGAACGCACCCTTCCCGGTGCTCGGCAGCATGCGGCAGATCGCCGACGAGCGGCGGCCGGCCGCCGAGGCGATCCTCGAGATGCTCAAGGAAGCGCTCAAGCGGGATGAGCTGGTGGTCAGCCTCAAGAGAGCCGTGGAACAGGCAGTGGCTGAGGCCGCGGCCCTGCTAGCAGCGGCGCCGCGGTCGGAGACCATTTCGGATGCGGAACCGGAGCCAGCGTTCCCGCAGCCTGGATGGAAGTTGATCCGGCGCGAGACACGAGAGGGGCTCGATGCCGAGGCCGCGGCGGATCTCTTCCGGCAGATCGAGATCGAGATGCAGGGACCGGCAGAAAGCCGGCTGCGCCTCTCGTGGACGGTGGAAGGACGCGAGAAGCCGTGAGCGCGCCAGTCTCCCTCGTACTCCTCCAAGTCGAGGTGGCCGAGATTCGCAGGAAATCGAAGAACGGCCGGTCCATCGGTTTTCATGTGGCGGCTCCATGGACCGGTCCTGCGGAATTGAAGGCCGGTGACGAAGAGCTGGCCGTACGCTACTGCCCTTCGCCGCTTTCCGTGCGCGCAGAGCTCGCCCGAGGCGAGAATGCGGGCAAGGCGGTGGTCCTCCTCACCGACCGCAGCGAAAGCGAGCTGGGGGCCGACGTCCTTGCGCGGCTGGCCAAACAACGGCTCTTTCGCCTCGATGCCTGGAAGGCGTTGCAGGAACGCCTCGGGGTGGAGCGGATCGATCCCAGACTCGCCCGCCTCCTGTGGCTGCCCGACCACCTGCTCGCTCTTCCTGAAATCCCTGCGGAAGCCGGCGAGCGCGCCGCGACTCAGGTGCTGGATGCTGACGAGGTCTGGCAGAGGCTCCTCAAGAGGCTCGGCTTCACGAGCGCGCGGCCGGACCTGCAGGACCTCCTGGAATGGACCACTTCCGGCGAACGACTCGCCGCATTCCTCGCCCTCTCGGCCGAGCCCCGTGAGGCTTATGCGGACCGGCTAGCCGAGTCCGGGGGCGCGGCAGGCGCCGCAGTCCTCCGACTCATCGCCTCCGGACGGGGGAGCGAAGCGGTCAGCGCGGGGCTGGTCTGCGACCTTCTTTTCGGCTCCGACCTCTCAGGCGACACCGAGGGCGCGAAGGCCGCGGGCCGCTTCGAGGCGCGCCTCCTTGCCGGAACGAACCTGGAGCCGGTGGCTGGTCGGGAGTGGGGGGCTGCGGCCACCGCCCTGATCGGCACGCGGATCTCCGCCAGGGGCCAGGCCGGCGTGGCGCAATGGCTCGACCAGGCAGAACGGCTCTTGCGAGAGCTCAACATGGAGTCGCTCGCTGGGCGGAGCGTCTGGCTCGCCTCAGGTTTCGAGGAGCGCCTCGCCGATTTTGCCACGACGCTCGGCGGATGGCTGGACCATCCCGACGAGGCGCGGTCGCAGGAGCTCGCCTACGCCGCCCAGCAGGTCAAGAATCACGGGTTACGGCAAGCCCGGCAAGGCGAAGTCGCCGCCGTCGAGGGCTTACAGCGGCTGAGCCGTTATCTGCAGGCCAACAAGAATGGGGCGCCAGCGGACTCCTTCGGGGGGGCGACCGCCGCGTATGCCCGCGATGGATCCTTCGCCGACCTCGTCCGTTCTTCGCTCACCGAGTCTCGCCTTCCCTCTGCCCTCGCCGCCATCCGCGACCGGGTTCTCCGCGCCGTCGCCGAGCAGAGGGAGACAGAGAACCGCCGCTTTGCTGAGCTCCTGGCGGGCTGGGCCGAATCCGGTTCGCCGACCGACACGCTGGTCCCCATCGAAACGGTTCTGGATCGCGTGGTGGCACCGCTGGCTACTGCCCGCCCGGTGCTTCTGCTGGTCCTCGATGGATTGAGCCTCGCGGTCTTTCACGAGCTCGCCTTCGATCTCGTGGCGCGCGGCTGGGAGGAGGTGTCGCTAGGAGGCACGCGCCTCCACGGCATCGCGTTGCTGCCGACCGTGACCCAGGTCTGTCGCACGAGCCTATTGTGCGGCGAACGGTGCCAGGGGACCGCATCCACCGAGGCCCAGGGTTTCGCCCGGCACCCCGGCTTGCGGGAACACGGCGCGGCAATGCGCCCCCCGGTGCTATTCCACAAAGGCGATCTGGCCGCCGTTGGCGGTGCCGGTCTCGCAGAGACCGTGCGCCGCGAGGTGGAGGGCGCCGAGCGGCGAGTCGTCGCGATCGTTTTTAACGTGGTGGATGACCAGTTACCCAAAGGGCGGCAGCTCCTGCCGCGGTGGGAGATCAGCGCCGTCCGCTACCTGGACGAGCTATTGCAGGCCGCGGCGGAGGCGGGCCGGGCGGTCGTCTTGACCGCCGATCACGGACACGTCGTCGAGCGGGAAACTGAGCTGCGCCGGTACGAAGGTGGTGGCGCGCGTTTCCGACCGACCGGCGTGCCCCCAGGAGACGGAGAGGTCGCGGTGCGCGGTCCCCGAGTGCTCTTGGGCGATGGCACCGGTCTCGTCCTCGCCTGGAGCGAGCGGCTCCGCTATTCCGCGCTGCAGAGCGGCTACCACGGCGGTGCCTCCCCCCAGGAGGTCGTCGTCCCCCTGTCCGTCTGGGCCCCCTTCGACGCCGAGATCGCCGGCTGGGAACCGACCGCCGCCGACTGGCCGGACTGGTGGGAAGTGGATGCGGGCCCTTCGGCTTCGGCTCCTCCCGCTGGTCCGGCCGCTATCTCGGTCAAGCCAGGTGCGAAGACACGATCGGCCGAGCGGAAGGCCCAAGGCGTTCTCTTCGGGACAACGCCCGCCGGGGAGCGTTGGCTCACCGATCTCTTCAACTCCCCGGTTTATGCCGAACAGCGCAACTTGGCCGGTCGGCAGGGTCTGACCGAAGAGATCGTGGCCTCGGTCCTTCGGACGCTTGCCCAACGCGGTGGCCGGATGACCCTCAACGCCCTAGCCCATCAGCTCGCCGTCATCGCTCCGCGAGCTCGAGGACTCGTCGCGACCCTCCAGCGGGTCCTCAACGTCGAGGGCTTCCCGGTTCTCTCCCTCGATCCCGAGTCGGATACCTTGAGTCTCGACCGTGACCTCCTCGCCAAGCAGTTCCCGCCGGACCGGGGTGGTTCGTGACCGTCAGCCCACAGCGCCGCCAGGAAGTGTTGGACGCCTTACGGCGGGGCACCGTCCCCCACCTCGGACTTGACCTCTTGGCCGTCGGGTTAGACCGCTTCGCGGGCACGATCGATGGGGAGCTCGCGGCCGCCGAGGGTGGAGCCGGCATCTTCAAGGCCTTGCGCGGCGAGTACGGGAGCGGAAAGACTTTCTTCGCACGCTGGTTGTGCGAGCGGGCGAAGCGCCGCGGCTTCGCCACCGCGGAGGTGCAGATCTCCGAGACCGAGACTCCCCTGAACAGATTAGAGACCGTCTACCGGCGGCTGATCGAGCGCCTTGCCATCTCCGCCCAGCCGGCCGGGGCCCTTCGAGCTATCATCGACGCTTGGTTCTTTACCCTTGAGCAGGACGTGCTAGCCGAGGGCGGGATCGGCGAAAACGACGAGGAGGCTCTCCTTACACGCAGCCACGAGCTGATGGAGCGTCGGCTGGCAGACATCTCGCGTAGCGCTCCGGCGTTCGCCGCGGCCCTCAGGGGCTACCGTGAGGCCCTGGCCGCCGGTCGGCGCGAGATCGCCGAGGGGCTCCTCGCCTGGATCGCCGGCCAGCCCAACGTCGCCGCGGAGGTCAAACGCGCGGCGAAGATCAAAGGCGAGATCGACCACTTCGGTGCCTTGAGCTTTCTCCAAGGCCTGCTCGTCGTGCTCCGCGATTCCGGGCATCCGGGACTCATCGTGGTCTTGGACGAGGTCGAGACCCTCCAGCGGGTACGCGGTGACATGCGCGATAAGGGGCTAAATGCCTTGCGGCAGCTCCTCGACGAAATCGATGCAGGACGGTTTCCGGGCCTCTATCTGCTAGTCACCGGCACACCGGCATTCTTCGACGGCCCCATGGGCGTCCAACGGCTGCCGCCCCTGGCCCAGCGTCTCGGGGTGGACTTCGCCACTGATGCCCGATTCGACAACCCGCGAGCGGTGCAGATCCGTCTGCGCAACTTCGACCTCCCCGGCCTGGAAGAGGTGGGACGTAGGGTGCGCGACCTCTTCGCCGAGGGCTCAGCCGCCGCGGAGCGTCTCCGGCAGCTGGCCTCCGACGCCTATCTGGCCAACCTGGCCGATGCCGTTACTGGCGCCTTAGGGGGGAAAGTCGGCATCGCTCCGCGCCTCTTCCTCAAGAAGCTCGTTGCCGACGTCCTCGACCGCATCGAGCAGTTCCCGGACTTCGATCCACGGGAACACTACGCCCTCACCCTCGCCGCCGGGGAGCTGACGCCAGAGGAGCAGGCGGTCTTGGGCGTCAAGAGAGCAGACCAGATCGCGATCGAGCTGTGACGTCGCAAAGCGCGTTCGAGCGGCTTCATCCGGCCCTGCAGCACCACGTCGTCAACAGCCTCGGCTGGCGGACGCTTCGCCCCATGCAGGAAAGCAGCATCGAGGCGATTCTGGGGGGCAGCCACGCTCTCCTTGTGGCGCCCACCGCCGGTGGCAAAACTGAGGCCGCCATCTTTCCACTCATCTCACGCATGTTGAGCGAGGAGTGGAGCGGACTCTCCGTCATCTATCTCTGTCCGCTGCGGGCCCTTCTCAACAATCTGGAGGTTCGCCTTGCCGGCTACCTCCATCTCGTCGGGCGGCGCGCTGCCCTGTGGCACGGCGACGTGGGCCGCGGTGACCGGCGGAAGATTCAACTCGATCCTCCGGACCTGCTGCTAACCACGCCGGAGTCGCTGGAAGTAATCCTCACCTCCCGAGGGATCGATCACCGGCGTCTCCTCCGCGGTCTGCGGGCGGTAGTCATCGATGAGCTCCACGCCTTCGCTGGCGACGACCGCGGCTGGCACCTGCTCTCACTACTGGAGCGGGTCTCTCTGGTAGTGGGCCGGGACCTCCAACGCATCGGCCTTTCGGCAACAATCGGTAACCCCGAGGACTTGCTCGGCTGGCTCGCTGGCTCCTCCCCAGGAACTCGGACTCTCGTGGTGCCGGAGCTCGGGCATATGGAAACGGCCGACGTTGAGCTCGACTACGTGGGAAACCTGGACAATGCTGCCCAGGTGATCTCGCGGCTCTTCCGCGGGGAGAAGCGCCTCGTCTTCTGCGACAGCCGATCGCGTGTCGAGGACTTGGCTTTTCGCTTGCGCGAACTGGGGGTTGCGACCCACGTCTCTCACGGCTCTCTGGGGGTCGAAGAACGGCGCGGCGCGGAGCAGGCCTTCGCTGAGGCCCGCGACTGCGTCATCGTCGCGACCAGCACTTTGGAGCTGGGGATCGACGTTGGCGACCTCGATCGGGTGCTGCAGATCGAGGCTCCCTCAACCGTGTCAAGCTTCCTTCAGCGCCTCGGCAGGACAGGACGCCGGGCTGGCACGAGCCGCAATCTGCTCTTCTTGACCACCACCTCCGAGAACCTCCTGCGCGCCGCGGCTATCGCTCTTCTATGGGGCGAAGGGTACGTGGAGCCCGTTGTGCCGCCGGCGCTGCCCTTCCACATCTACGCGCAGCAGGCGCTCGCTCTCGTCCACCAGCTGTCAGCTGTGCCGCGAGGTTGCTGGTCGACCTGGCTCGACCGGATGCCGGGGTTCGCGGCACTGCCGACGGCGGCGCGAACTTCGGTGGTCGACAATCTCGAAGCGGAGGGTTATCTCTGGGAAGACTCCGGCATCCTGGGGCTCGGCCCGGAGGGGGAACGGGTCTTCCGCGGCAAGGGTTTCCTGGAACTTCTCTCGGTTTTCTCCGGAGCGCCCCTGGTGCGCATTCTCAACGGGCGTACTGAGCTAGGTTCGGTGGACGAAGCCACCTTCCAACTCGGCGAGGGCGCG
The DNA here is from genome assembly GCA_035603315.1 of Thermoanaerobaculia bacterium. Classification (GTDB taxonomy): domain Bacteria; phylum Acidobacteriota; class Thermoanaerobaculia; order Multivoradales; family UBA5704; genus DATNKQ01. Next base: position 1,091 of record DATNKQ010000555.1, on the reverse strand, counting down.
GAGACCCTCTTGCTGCTCGGCGGACGGAGCTGGCGGGTAGTGCATGTGGACTGGTCGAAACGACAGGCCTACGTGGAGGCGGTCAAGGTACCGGGTCGTTCCCTATGGCTCGGCGACACAATCCCCCTGAGCTTTGCCATTTGCCAAGCGCAGAAAAGGGTCCTTCTCGGTCAGGAGGGCGCCCTTTCCCTCACTCGACGTGCTAAGGAGAACTTGGAGCAAATCCGTGGCCGATTCTCCTGGTTGGCCCTTGATTCCACCACGATAGAACGGGTTTCCAGTGGGAAGGCCCGATGGTGGACCTTTGGGGGGCTAAGGGCCAACGCAGCCCTCGCCGATCACCTGACAAGCATGGGCTGTCCGGTTCTGTCGAGGGATAACCTCGCCCTCACCTTCGACTCCTCGGCTGGTCTGACGACCCTCCAGAGGTATCTGCCCACCGTGAACGAGGCAGAGGCTCTGCGACCTACAAGCCTCGCAGCAGATGCGCTGGAATCGCTGAAGTTTGCCTTCTGTACGCCGCGGAATTTGTGCCTTGCGGCCCTGAGCCGACGGCTATCGGACCCGCACGGGGTCGCATTGACGGTCTCGCTTCCGATCGCGGTGATTGGCTAGGGTAGAAACCGAGGGCGTGCAGCCGACTACTCCTCGAGGGAACACCAGTTGGCGTTTTGCCAGACGGCAGTGATCCAGAGAATACGAACCACGCCCGTCTACGCTGGACTTGGACGCCAGCTGTTTGCTCTGGGTTTGCTCGCCCCAATCCGGCGACATCAAACCCGGAGCCTGCGCGACTCTAACCTCTTTATCTGGAGAGTTTACTTGGTGCCCAGGACCGGAATCGAACCAGTGACACCGTGATTTTCAGTCACGTGCTCTACCAACTGAGCTACCTGGGCACACGGGGGCCGGGCGACCCCCAAGGGGGCGATTTTTAGCAGTTGTGGGGCGCGGGAGTCAAGTTGGACCCCGGTGGACCTGCCCCGTTTCGGTGGACAGTTTAGGGTTTGTGCGATCTCCCTCCCTCCGCCGTCGTCGTGGCCGGTGGGCTGTGGAAAACGCGCAGCGTTTTCCAAGGGGTGTGGGAGGGT
>DATNKQ010000535.1:0-10320 GCA_035603315.1 Thermoanaerobaculia bacterium | reverse complement strand
CCAGCCGCTGGGGGACCTGCTGGCGGATCTCGTCCTCGGTCCGCTCGGCCTGCGCGGCACGGCGCCGGAGCCGGGCGATCGGCCGGAGGTGGCGGAGTCACGCATGGGAACCGGCAAGGAGGTGGCTTTCGCAGCCGCCCTGGGCCTCGCCCTCGACGATCTCGGACCGCCTCCCGTGGGCCACGCCCAGGACGGCAACGCCCGCCTCCTGGCTGCCCTGGGCGCCCGCCCCCCCGGCCACTCCGGCCTCTTCGCCCCCGCCCGCGACCTCTGGGCCCTGGGGGTGGAATGGCTGCGGCCGGGGCGCCTGTTGCAAGAGGAGGCGGTGGCGCGCGCGCTCGCGGGCGGCGGCCCCTTCGCCCTCGGCTGGTGGCGGCGGCGGGCCGGCCGGGGCGGCGGCGGCCGGGCGCTCTCCCGGCGCTCCTTCGGCGCCACCGGTTTCGCCGGCGGCAACCTCTGGGTCGACCCGGAACGAGACCGCGTGCTGGTCCTCCTGGGTCACCGCATCGACCCGGCGAGCGACCTGAATGCCTGGCGGCGCCGCTTCCACGCCCTGGCCCTGGACACATAGAATCCCGACAAGGAGAATCCACTCGATGAACGTCAAAGACTTGGTCCTCGTGGACGGTGTGAGGACCCCGATGATCGACTACAACGGCGCCTTCGCCGACGTCTCGGCGATCGACCTCGGCGCCCACGCCGCGCGCGCCCTCCTGGAGCGCACCGGCATCGCCGGCGAGGAGATCGACCACGCCATCGTCGGCAACGCGTTGCAGACCTCCCCCGACGCCATCTACGGCGCCCGCCACGTGGCGCTCAAGGCCGGATTGCCCAAGGAGGTGCCGGCGCTCACCGTCAACCGCCTCTGCGGCTCCGGCATCCAGTCGGTGATCTCGGGGGCGCAGGCCATCCTGACCGGCGACGCCACCACCTGCCTGGTGGGCGGCATGGAGAACATGACCCAGGCGCCGCACGTCATCTGGGGCGCCCGCCGCGGCTTCAAGCTGGGGCAGGGGCAGCTCCAGGATCTGCTGATGGTTGCCCTCCAGGACAGCTACTGCGGCTGCTACATGGCGCAGACGAGCAACAACCTGGCCCGCGACTACGGCATCACCCGCGAGGAGCAGGACCGCTTCGCCATCCGCTCGCAGCGCCTGGCCGCCGAGGCGTGGAAGAGCTGCCGGATGAGCGAGGAGGTGGTGGGAGTGCCGGTGGGGAAGGGCAAGAAGGCGACGATGGTCGAGCGCGACGACCACCTGCGGCCGGACACCACGATGGAGGACCTGGCCGGCCTGCCTACGGCGTTCGAGAAGGACGGCTTCGTCACCGCCGGCAACGCCTCCGGCATCGTCGACGGGGCTGCCATGATGATCCTCTCGACCGCCGAGAGGGCGACGGAGCGCGGCTGGAAGCCGCTCGGACGCATCGTCTCCTGGGCGGTCGTCGGCGTCGAGCCGTCACGGATGGGAATCGGCCCCGCGCCGGCCATCCGCCTGGCGCTCAAGAAGGCCGGCATGGAGATGAAAGACCTCGACCTCCTGGAGGTCAACGAGGCCTTCGCGGGCCAGATCCTGGCGGTGATCAAGGAGCTCGACCTCGACGTCGACCGGCTCAACGTCAATGGCGGCGCCATCGCCCTGGGCCACCCGCTCGGCGCCTCCGGTACCCGCCTGCTGCTGACGATCCTGAAGGAGCTCAAGCGGCGCGGCGGCGGCCGGGGCGTCGCCTCGGCCTGCATCGGCGGCGGCCAGGGCATCGCCATGGTGGTCGAGGCGGCGGGATAGGGCCGGGATGATCGACCTCAACGGACGCCGCGTCTTGGTGACGGGCGGCAGCCGGGGGATCGGCGCCGCCTGCTGCCGGCTCTTCGCCCGCGCCGGCGCCACCGTCCTGGTGCAATATCTGGCGAGCGGCCAGAAGGCGACCGACCTGCTGCACGAGCTCAAGGCCCTCTCTCCGGCGCCCCACCGCATCTATCGCTGCGACGTCACGCGGCGAAGCCAGATCAAGCGGCTGTTCCACTTCGTAGCCGCCGAGTGGGGCGGCCTCGACTGCCTGATCAACAACGCCGGAGTGTGGGTGCACGACCCGCTCGTCCGCCTCGACGAGCAGCGCCTCGCCGCCACTTTCGCGGTCAACGTCGTGGGGCCGTTCCTCTGCGCCCGCGAAGCGGTGCCGCTCCTCGAGACGTCGGAGGACGGCACCATCGTCAACATCTCCTCGACCGCCGGCCAGCGCGGCGAGGCCTTCTACAGCGCCTACGCGGCGAGCAAGGGGGCGATGATCTCGGCCACCAAGTCGTGGGCGAGCGAGCTGGCGCCGAAAATCCGCGTCAACTCCGTGGCCCCCGGCTGGGTGGTGACCGACATGACCGCCGAGGCCATCGCCGCCGATCGGGCGGGCGAGATCGCCGCTTCCATCCCCCTGGGCCGGGTCGCCTCCCCCGAGGACATCGCCGGCCCCGTCCTCTTCCTCGCCTCGCCGCTCGCCCGCCACATCACCGGCGAGATCCTCAACGTCAACGGCGGCAGCGTCCTCGCCGGTTGACCCCTCTCCTCCCCCCTCCGTCGGTTCTCGTAGTATATTGCTAGTAGCAACCAGATCTGCTAAGCTCCCGTCATGGCCGCCACCCTCCTCCCCATCGCTCCCTCCGACCGCGCTCTCGATCGCGACGCGCGGGCGCTCCATGGCGCTCTCTCGGACCTCATCCGCGTCTACCAGTTCCGCGACCGCGACCGCATCTGCTGCCACGACATCTCGGTGACGCAGTGCTATGGGCTGGAGTCGCTGGCGCTGTGCGGGGCGCAGACGTTGAATGAGCTGGCGGCTCACCTCTATCTCGACAAGAGCACGGCGAGCCGGGTGGTGGACGCTTTGGAGCGCAAGGGGTATGTCGTGCGCGCCCCCCATCCCACGGACGGCCGGGCCGTGCTCCTCGAGCTGACCTCCGCCGGGCGAACGCTCTACGAGCGGATCGAGCGCGAGATCCTGGCCGAGGAGCGGGACCTCCTCGCCGGTTTCGACCCCGAGATCCGGCAGGCCATGACGCAGCTGGTGGCGCGGCTGGCGCGGGCCGCGGCGACGCGGGTGGAGGCGGGCGGCGGTAGCTGCTGCCGGCTTCCCTGAGGAGACGAACCCAGGCGCTCCGGCAGGCAGGAGCGCCTTTTCTTGAACCTAACGGTTGTCATCACCAACTAAAAGGAGCTTGCCATGAGCCAGAATCTCATCGTTCCCGAGCCCGAGACCGTCTCCGCCTTCCCCCACGACGTCGCTGGCGAAGAGCTCCGCGAGGTCGTCCGCGACCGCTACGGGGCGGCGGCGCGGAGCGTGCGGGAGGCGGGGAACGTTGTCGCGTCGGGCTGCTGCGGCGGCAGCTGCGGCGCCTCCGGCCGCGACCCCGTCACCTCCGACCTCTACGATCGGGCGGAGACCGCCGGTCTCCCCGCCGAGGCCGTCCTCGCCTCGCTCGGCTGCGGCAATCCCACCGCCCTCGCCGCCCTGGCGCCCGGGGAGGTGGTCCTCGACCTGGGATCGGGCGGCGGCATCGACGTGCTGCTCTCCGCCCGGCGGGTGGGGTTGTCCGGCCGGGCCTACGGCCTCGACATGACGGACGAGATGCTCGAGCTGGCGCGCGAGAACCAGCGCCGGGCAGGGGTCGAGAACGTCGAGTTCCTGAAGGGCGAGATCGAGGCCATCCCGCTGCCGGACGGCGCCGTCGACGTCGTCCTCTCGAACTGCGTCATCAACCTGTCGGCCGACAAGCCGCGAGCTCTCGCCGAGGCTTTCCGCGTGCTCAAGCCCGGCGGCCGGTTGGCGGTCTCGGACATCGTCCTCCGGGACGCCCTGCCGGAACCGCTCCGCCAGAGCGTCGAGCTGTGGATCGGCTGCGTCGCCGGCGCCCTCGAGGAGGGCGAGTACCGGCGGCTGCTCGCCGGAGCCGGCTTCACGGACGTCGAGATCGAGCCGACGCGGGTCTATCGCGCCGCCGACGCCTTCCTGGCGGAGGCCGGGATCGACGCCGCGGCGGCCCAGGAGGTGGACGGCAAGGTAATGAGCGCCTTCGTGCGCGGCAGGAAGCCGGCGGCTTGAGCCAACGCGATCCTCAGTCGGCGAGCGCCTCCAGCACCACCAGGGACGCCGGCTGGGTGCGGAACTCGCCCTCCCAGCGGGCGATCACCACTGTCGCCAGGCAGTTGCCGATGACGTTGACCGAAGTGCGCGCCATGTCCATCAGCTCGTCGATGCCGAGGATGAGGAAGATCGGCTCGACGGGCAGGTGGAAGGAGGCCGCCGTGGCCAGCAGGATGACGAGCGAGGCGCGCGGCACGCCGGCCACCCCCTTGCTCGTCAGCATGAGGGTGAAGACCATGAGGAGCTGCTGCCCGAGGCTCATGGGGATGCCCGCCGCCTGCGCCACGAAGACGGAGGCGAGCGAGAGGTAGAGGGTGGTGCCGTCCAGGTTGAAGCTGTAGCCGGTGGGGATGACGAAGGCGACGATCTGGCGCGGCACGCCGAGCGCCTCCATCTCCTCCATGGCCCGCGGCAGCGCCGCCTCCGAGCTGGTGGTGGCGAAGGCGATCGAGACCGGCTCGGCGATGGCGCGCACGAACTCGCGCACCGGCACCCGCGCCAGGAGCGCCACCGGCAGGAGCACGAGGAGGAGGAAGGCGACGAGGGCGACATAGAGGGTGGCGAGGAGCTGGAAGAGGTGGACGAGGACCCCCAGCCCCATGTGGCCGACGGTGTAGGCGATGGCCGCCCCTACGCCGACGGGGGCGAAGAGCATGACCAGGTTGGTGAACTTGAACATCGTCTCCGAGAGGCTCTCCGCGAAGGCGAGCATCGGCCGCCGCCGCTCCTCGGAGAGGAGCCCCAAGGCGATGCCGAAGAGGATGCTGAAGACGACGATCTGCAGCACCTGCCCCTCGGCCAGCGACTTGGCGATGTTCTCCGGGAAGACGTGGAGGATGATGTCCGTCGGCGTCTGCTTGGGGGCTGCCAGCTCCTCGGTGTGCGCCGCCGGCGGCAGCGTGACGCCAACCCCGGCGCGCGAGAGGTTGATGGCGGCCAGGCCGATGAAGAGGGCGAGCGTCGTCACCGCCTCGAAGTAGACGAGGGCCTTGACCCCCATCCGCCCCACTTTCTTGAGATCGGCGTGGCCGGCGATGCCCACCACCAGGGTGCCGAAGAGGAGCGGGCCGATGATCGTCTTGATCAGCCGCAGGAAGACCAGCGAGAGGACCCGCAGGTTGACGGCGAAGGCGGGGAAGTCGTGGCCGATCTCGGCCCCCGCCACCATGGCGACGAGGATCCAGGTGGTGAGCGAGCGCCGGCTCGCCGCGTAGGCGAAGAGGCCGGCGATGGCCAGCCAGCGGACGGCGAGGAGAACGTAGGCGGGGAGGGCCAACAGTCCCCACTCGGCCGCAGCCGTCAGCAGGGCGGCGGCGGTGATCCCCAGGAGGGCCGCGAAGAGGGCACGGTGGCCCGCGGAGGGCGCCGGCGGCGGAGGGCCTGAAGCCGGGGGGGCCGGATGCACGCGGCGGAGTCTAGCATCGCACCTTCCCAGGGTCCTTTACGAAGGTGCGCGCGACGGGCCGCCGGGTCGCAGGCCCCACAACAGGAGCAGACACAGAACGACCATGGCGACGGCCATAACGACGAGGCCGGCGCCGACCAGCGCCTCCCTCCCGGCGGAGGCGATCCGGCCTCCGCTGGCGATGGACGTCAGCTTGCCGGTGCCGAGGAAGGCGGCCAGGAGGCTGAAGGCCCAGTTGGCATAGGCGCCGTAGAGGGCGAGGCCGAAGGCCAGGGCGGCGGCGCGCGGCCCCAGCCGGAGCCGTCCCCACAGCAGCCCCAGGGCGACGAGGAAGAGGCTGTTCATGAGCGCCGTCATATGGGCGGAGAGGCCCAGCCGCGGGTAGGGGAGGGACGGCAGGGCGATCCCGGTCAGCAGGCCGAGGAGGAAGAGCAGGACACCAGAAACCAGGAGCTGCCGGCTGCGGTCGGGTGCATTCATGGTCGCGCCTCCTTGGGCGCCGGCGGGCGGGCGCCCGCCACCGGAAGGTCGTAGATCACTCGTTCCAGCGGAATCGAAGAGAGTATAGCGTGGCTGCTCGGGCGACGGAGCCGAGCTGCGGGTGGTGCTCAAACTCGCCCTGCGGGCTCAGACAGTTGCGCTCCGTCCTCGCTCGGCTCCGTCGCCCGAGCAGGGGCTCCCTCTTGGGCTCGCTGGAGCGACTGGCAGCGTCCCACCACCGACACTTGCAGGCACCAAGCGATCCGGGGCGCGCCCCCGAAGGAGCGAAGCGAGGCCAAGAGGGAGCCCCTGCTCGCCGCATCTGCTGCGATAAACTGCCGGCGACGCATGCCCCTAGGAAGCAATCCCATCGTGCCTGCGGCGCGCCCGGCGATCTCCGCCGTCGTTCCGGTCTACAACGGCGAAGCGACCCTCCCCGAGCTGGTGGCGCGGCTGGGGGCGGCGCTTGCCGCCGCCTTCCCCAGCTTTGAGGTCCTGCTGGTCAACGACGGCAGCGCCGACGGCAGCTGGGAGGCCATCTCGCTGCTGGCGGCGGCGGACCCGCGGGTGCGCGGCATCGACCTCATGCGCAACTACGGGCAGCACAACGCCCTCCTCTGCGGCATCCGGCAGGCCAAAGGCGAGCTCATCGTCACCCTCGATGACGACCTGCAGCACCCGCCCGAGGAGATACCCGTCCTCCGGGCGGCCCTCGGTCCCGCCGTCGACGTCGTCTACGGCACGCCGCGCGAGGAGCGGCACGGTCTCCTCCGCGACCTCGCCTCGCAGCTCACCAAGTGGATGCTGGCGGGCGCCATGGGGGGCGCCATCGCCCGCCAAGTGGGCGCCTTCCGCCTCTTCCGCACCCAGGTGCGGGAGGCCTTCGCCGACTACCAGAGCCCCTACGTGTCGGTCGACGTGCTGCTCACCTGGGGGACCACCCGCTTCGCCGCCGTGCCGGTGCGCCACGACCCCCGCCGCGCCGGCCGCTCGAACTACACTCTCCGGCTGCTCGTCCGCCACGCCCTCAACATGGTCACCGGCTTCAGCGTGCAGCCGCTGCAGGCGGCGAGCCTGGTCGGCTTCGGCGCCACCCTCTTCGGCCTCCTCGTCCTCGCCTGGGTGCTGGGCCGCTACCTCCTCCAGGGGACCAGCGTCCCCGGCTTCCCCTTCTTGGCCTCGCTCATCGCCATTTTCTCCGGCGCCCAGCTCTTCACCCTCGGCATCCTCGGCGAGTACCTGGCGCGGCTCCACCTGCGGGCCATGGCGCGGCCGGTCTACACCGTGCGCGGGAGCACCCCGAGGTGAGCGAGGGAACGGCCGGCGAGGCGCCCTGCGAGCTGCTGGCCTGGGACTCCGAGTTCTTCGGCCGGCGGATCGGACGTCTCCACGGCCGCTACCGCGGCCGCCTCGACCGCGCTCTCCTCGACGACGTCGAGCGCTGGCGCCGGGAGGAGGCGATCGACTGTCTCTACCTGCTGGCCGACGGCGCCGACTCGGCTTCGGCGCCCTTGGCCGAGGAGGCTGGCTTCCGCCTGACCGATCTGCGGATCACTCTCGACCGTCCGCTCGCGGAGCTGGCGGTGGACGAGCCGGCCGCCGATCCGGGAGACCTTACCCGCATCCGTCCGGCGCTGCCGGACGACCTGCCGGAGCTGCGGCGCATCGCCGCGGCCAGCCACCGCGACTCGCGCTTCTACGCCGACCCCCGTTTCGGCCGCGCCCGCTGCGACGAGCTCTACGCCACCTGGATCGCCGCCAGCTGCCGCGGCGAGGCTGCCGAGGCGGTGCTGGTGGCGGAGGTGGCGGGCCGCCCGGCCGGCTACATCACCTGCCTGCTGCGGCCGGCCCCCGGGCAGCCGCCCTACGGGCAGATCGGCCTCCTGGCGGTGGGGGAGGCGGCGCAGGGGCGGGGGATGGGCGGTCGCCTCGTCCAGGCCGCGCTCGTCTGGTTCGCGGAGCAGGGAGCGGCCGGGGTGAGCGTCGTCACCCAGGGCCGCAACGAACGCGCGCAGCGCCTCTACCAGCGGCTCGGCCTCTACACCCGCGCGGTCGAGATCTGGTTCCACAAGTGGTACTGAGGCCTACTCCGTCGCCACCACGTGCAGGTTCGAGAACGTCCAGCCCATGGGCGGGAAGTAGGCGCCGTCGGCGACGCCGTTGAGCCCGAAGACCAGCTGCACCGGGTTGCCGCGGTCGGCGAGGTCGAGGTTGAAGGCGCCGCCCAGGGCGTCGAACATCGGCTGCCCCCCCGGCGACGCGGCCTGGATGCGCAGGAGGGCGTTCTCCGCGTCGTAGAACATGTGGAAGTGGTAGGCGCCCCCCTCCTGGAAAGCGGCGTTCCGCTGCAGGGCCGGCTCGAGCGTCGCCTGCCCCTGGTCGACGAGGGCGCGCTGGCGGACGCCGCGGATGTTGAAGCCGTAGTAGAGGGTCTTGTTGAAGCGCGGTCCGCCGATGTGGAAGAGGCCCATGATGCTGGTGAAGAGGGGCGTGAATTTGTCAACCTGGAGGTCGAAGTCGATCGCCACCTGGCGGTAGCTCCGCCCCGGCACCAGCGGCAGCACGAGGTTGAGCTGCGAGTTGCCCTCGACGGGGGCGAAGAAGTTGCCGGCGCGGTCGAGCGTCACGGCGCCGCCGTTCGCGGCCGGCGGCGAGTCCTGCGGGTAGAAGATCGCGAACTGCAGCGGCACGTTGGCGATAAAGGTGCCGAAGGCGTAGAAGGGCTGGCTGCAGGTGACCTCCATCCGCACCGAGTAGGTGTCCAGGATGGTGCGCCCGAAGAGGATGTCCTTGCCGCTGATCTCGGTCAGCGGCGCCACCGAGAAGTGGACGGGATTGCCGTTCGGGGAGCCCTGCGGCCGCCGGAGCTGGAACTGGCAGCTGTTCTGGAGCGGGCTCAGGTTCATCACCTCGAGGTTCGTGTACCCCGCCCGGCCGCGCCCCAGGCCCTGCAGGTAGGCGGTCTCGCCGCCGTTGAACCAGTTTCCCGCCGAGACGACTGGCAGCGGCCAGGCGCCGGTCTCGGTCTTGGTCGACAGCAGGAGGGCGGCGGCGGCGACCGAGATCCCGGGGTCGCCCTGCACCTCCAGCATGCCGGGACCGCCGATGAAGCCGTGGACGTCGAAGACGTTCGGCTTGACGTCGTTGTCGACGTTGACGGCGGTGCCGGTGAGATTGACGCCGCTCTTGCCCCCAGGGATGAAGATGGGCGTCAAGCGGTTGGGGCCGCCGCTCGTCTTCACTACCTGCAGCTTGGTGACCGGCTTGTTGCCGCCGTTGAGAACCGGGTTGGGGACGAAGAAGGTGTCGGCGTGGAGGGTGGACGCGGTCGCGGCCACGATCGGCGCGATCGCAGCCAGGAGGACGATTCGCAGGACGGTCTTCTTCATGACCTTTGGGTCTCCCGTAGAAGTTGCCGTTGTTCACTCTCGCCTGGTGTCGGAATTGTAGCGGAAGGAGGGCGGGAGTGGAAGACCCCCCGCGCGGGTAACTATCGATTTCTAAACCTTCTTGGGGTTCAGCCGGCGCGCCTGGCCCGGACTTCGCCGGCAGCGGTCTTGACGACCAAGGCGGCGGGGGAGCCGCCCGCCGGCTCCTCGAAGGTCAGCCGCACGACGGTGCCGGTACGGACGTCGAAGTAGGCGCAGTCGCGGTCGGGGTGATCGGAGGCGGGCGCCTGAGGCACGCAGAGGAGGGCCGGCGCGGCGTCGAGGAAGCGGGTGGTCTCGATCCCCATGCCGCTCCAGCCGTATTCGACGATCTTCGGTCCGCGCTCGAGGGTCAGCCGGGCGTAAGTGTAGGGGTGGCCGCCGTAGGAGCCGTTGCCGAGCACCTCGGCGCCGCGCCAGGTTCCCAGCCGCGCCTGCCAGGGTGCGAACGCGGCTTTGGCTTCCGCCTCCGCCTTCGGGCGCGGCTCGCTGCGCAGGGCGGCGAGCGGGCCGGCGTTGCCGGCCTGGAGGGCGGTGAGCATCTCGGCGATCTTCTGCCGGCGCTGGACGCCGATCTCGCGCTCCTCTTCGTCCTGATCGCCCAGGAGGAGGGCGAAGGCGTCCTTCCCCAGGGCGGTGACGGCGAGGCGGTCGCCCGCCGGCGCTACGCTCACCCTGAGCTGATCGCCCGAGGGGAGGGTGTAGAGGCCGGCGCGGCGGGCCAGGAGGGCGGGGTCGGCAGGCGTCCCCGCCGGCGGCTCGGGGTCAGGGAGGCCGAAGACGCGGGCCTCGACGTGCGGGCCGACGGCGATCGCCGAGTAGTCGGTCGAGTTCGAGGAGAGGACGATGACCACCCCGGCGTCGAGGTAGCGGCGG
>DATNKQ010000518.1:0-28503 GCA_035603315.1 Thermoanaerobaculia bacterium | reverse complement strand
CGCAGCAGGATTCACAGGCCGCGCTGGCGCAGGCCAAGCTGGACTTGGACGCCGCCACGGCAGCGGTCGCCGGCGCGCCGGTCGCCAAGGACAGCCGGGCCGACGTCGAGACCATGAAGGGAGAGCTGGCGGCGCTCAAGGCGACGCTGGCGGAGGCCCAGACCGCCTTCTCGGCCGACGACTTCGCCACCGCCCGGCAGAAGGCCGACAAGGTCAAGCAGGAGGCCGCCGCCATCACCGCGGACGTGGCGAAGGCGGTCCACAAGACGAAGAAGCGTTGAGGCGGGCCGGCGCGGGCGCTTCCCCGTCGCCGCTTCCGATCCAGCTTTGGCACGCAGCGGGCGCAGTCGACGGACGATCGGGGTGGCGGCAGCCCTGGCCGCCTCCTTGGGCCTCGCCTTCGCCTGCTCCCCGCCGGAGCCGCTCCCCCAAGACCAGATCGAACGGGCGCGGGCGGCCCTGCGCCGGGCGCGGATCGAGGCCGCGGCGGGCGCTCCGGCCGAGCTCGCAAAGGCGATCGCGGCGTCGACCCTCCTCGAACGAAGGTTGGCCGAACGGCAGACCGCCGCCCTGCGCCCGCGGAAGGCGGACGACGTCGAACAGCTCGCCCTGGCGGCGGAGTCTTCGGCCCTGGCCGCGCTCCGCCAAGCGCGCCTGCGCCAAGCCCTCGCCAGGAAGGCTCTCGCCGCCCAGCGGAGCGATCTCGAGGAGCGGCTCTCCGCGCTCTCGGAGGAGCTCGAGCACATGCCTGGCGATCAGCGCCTGCGGGCGCACTTCGAGCGCGCGCGCCTGGAGCTCGAGCTCGAGAAGGCGGCCGAGCGCCGCGGCGACCTGGGGGCCGCGGCGGCCGGGAACGCCGCGGCGGCCGGCGAGCTGGCGGCCGCGGAAGGCCTCTTGGACAGCCGCTACGCGCGCCTGCGCGATCCCTCGCTGCGCCGCCGGTGGCAGTCCTGGGTCGACGCGGCCCTGGCCGCCAGCCGGGAGGGCGGTACGGGGATCGTGGTCGACAAGCTGGCGCGGCAGTGCTTCCTGCTGGCGAGGGGTCGGGTGGTGGCCGTCTTTCCCGCCGAGCTGGGGAGGAACGGCCTCGCCGAGAAGCTCTATGCCGGCGACGCGGCGACGCCGGAGGGGCGCTTCCGGGTGGTGGGGAAGCGGGAGGGCGAGGCCACGCGCTACCATCGGGCGCTGATGCTCGACTATCCGACGGAGGAAGACCTGCGGGCCTTCGGCGCCGCCAAGAGCCGCGGTCTGGTGCCGGCCGGCCGCGGCATCGGCGGGCTGATCGAGCTGCACGGCCACGGCGGCCGGGAGATCAACTGGACGAGCGGCTGCGTCGCCCTCCGCGACGAGCACATGGACCGCCTCTTCGCGGCGGTCGAGGTGGGCACGCCGGTGACCATCGTCGGTACCGCTCACCTGCCCGGCGCGCCGGAGAGCCCGAGATGAGCGCCCGCGCGCCGTCGGCCACCTCCGGGCGTCCCGCCGTCCCGCCGTCCGCGCTCTCCGCCTTCTCGACCGCCCGGCGCGTCCGGCGGCGGGTGCCCTGGAAGCTCCTGCTCCTGGGGGCCGGCACGCTGGTCTTCCTGGGGCTCGCGGCGGGTCTCGCCGGCGGCTTCAGCTACCGCGACATCGATGCCGTGCCGCTGCCGCGGCCTGCCGCGGCTGTCCGCCGGCTGGAGAGCCGCCGGCTCGAGCGCCAGATCGCCGAGCAGGCGCCGCGCGGCGTCTACGTCGTCGTCGACACGATGGCCAACCGGCTCTATCTGAAGAACGGCGGCGAGACCTTGCGCGAGGCGATCTGCTCGACCGGCACCGGCGGCGTCCTCGAAGACCCGGCGACCGGGCGGCGTTGGGTCTTCGAAACCCCGCGCGGCATCCATCGGGTCCAGGCGAAGGTCAAGGACCCGGTGTGGAACAAGCCCGACTGGGCCTTCATCGAGGACGGCCTGCCCATCCCCAAGAACGCCGCCGAGCGGATGGACACCTACTCGCTGGGCGACTACGCCCTCTATCTGGGCGACGGCTATCTGATCCACGGCACCCTCTACCAGCGCCTGCTGGGGAGGAGCGTGACCCACGGCTGCGTCCGCCTGGGGGACGAGGACCTGGAGGCCGTCTACAAGGCGGCGACCCTGGGCACCCGCGTCTACATCTACTGATGGCGGGACGGCCCGCAGCGCTCGCCAGCCCGGCCGCGCGGGCGGTTCTTCTCGCCCTGCTCCTGATCCTCCCGACGGCGACCCCCGCCGCCGCGGCCTCCGGCGCCGAGCGCCTGCGCGCGGCCGGCCTGGCGGCCGAGCTCGAGGCGGCCCGCGGCCACCAGCTCTACCTGGTCCTCGATCCCTTCGTCCCCGCCCTGGACCTCAAGGTGGACGGCATCCGGCTCCGCCGCTTCGCCATCGAGAGCGCGCTCTTCGGCCGCTCGCGGTTGGCCGGCGGAGACCTCGCCTGGCCCGCCTTCGGCTACACGCTGGTCTCGCAGCTCCAGGAGCCGGAGCGCCCGAAGATCCCTATCCAGACCCCGGAGCCGTCCCCACCCGCCGCCGCGGCACGGCCGGGGCCTCCCTCGGTCCTGCCGACGCCGGTCGCCTCGACCCCCGCCTTCAGCGCCGCCCGCGAGGAGGCGCTGGGGCAGACGCCGACCCACTACCGGCTGCGCTTCGCACCCCTCTTGGACATCTCCATCCTCGGCGAGGCGGGGGTCGCCAACCTGCCGGGCCGGCTCTGGCGGACCCGGCACCGCCTGATCGAGGGCTGGGAGGCCCTGGCGCTGCGCCTGCGAGGTCAACCCGTGCCGCCCCGCGTCGTGCTCTACATGACGCCCGACGAGGCGCGCCGGCTCTTCCTCACCCTGCTCCCCAAGATGCGTCTCGTCCTCCACCCCAGAGATCCGGTTGCCCGGAAGTGATCACGGGGCCGCATTCCTCACCACCTCGCCGCTCGACCAGGCGGAGGCCCGCGCCTGCGGCGTGCTGGTCCAGACCTTCCGAGACAGACTGTTCCCTGCAGCCTCCGGCGAGAGGACATCTTCACGGAAAGGGAACGGTCCGCTCCGGGTCTTCGCGCGCGAAGTGGTGAGAAATGCGGTCTAGACGCCGATCTTGTGGAGCAGGCCGCCGAGGAAACGGTTGATGGGGTTGGAGCGCGAGAGGAAGCGGAGGATCGGCGTCCGGCGCAGTCCCAGCTCGCGCTGCAGGACGAGGAGCTCCTCGTGGTTGGGATCGACCTTGAGCCCTTGGCGGATGGCCTGGGCGGCCGCCCGCCGATGGTTGCCCAACAGCTGCGTGCGCGCGAGGTTGACGTAGTTCTCGGGCTGGTAGAACTCCACCTTGATGGCGTGCTGGCAGAGCTTCAACCCCTCTTCCTCGCGCTTCTGACAGCGCGCGATCCCATAGCCCAGATAGGAGTAGAAGAGGCCGGGGAGCGCCGTGCGGTCGCCGGTCTCCGCGATCCGCCTGAGGCTCTCGAGCCCCTGGTCCCAGTCGCCGCGCCGGCACTGCTCGATCCCGCGGTTGCAGGCCTCCGAGAGCTTCTGCCGGACGCCGTGGACCACCGACCTGGGTGGCACGTAGGGCATTGTGGGGTCGATTATAGAAAAGTGCGCATGTTTTTTCGAGCCCGATCGCCGCGCGGCGGCGGTGGTACAATGACGCCCTTTCTTGCTCTGAACGTTTCTTGCTCTAAATGTTGCGCTGGAAAGCCCCGTTATGAGTGATCCGAGCTCGCCCCAGGATCTGGAAGAGCTGACGGCTCTCGCCCGCCGGTTCTCCGAGCGCGAGATGTACGAGGAAGCGGCGGAGCTCTACCTCCTGGCGCTGCGCCTCGACCCCAAGAACCTGGGGGTGAAGCTGGGCCTCGCCGAGGTGCGCAAGCTCCAGCGCCGGCAGAAGGGCGGGCCGCCCCGGAGCCTGAAGGAGGCGGTGCGCGAGCAGTTCCGGCGCAATGCCATCGACGGCGCGCATTTCCTCGGCCTGGCGCATCTCTATGCCGAGAAGGGGGAGCACGGCCGCGCCATCGAGTGCCTGGAGGTGGCGAAGGCGAAGGATGCAGCCGATCCCGCCCACGCCAAGCTGCACGGCCGCATCCTGTTCCGGCAGCAGGAGTTCGATGCCGCCGCCGAGGAGCTCGGCCGCGCCCTCCGCTTCAATCCCTTCGATCGCGAGATCGCCGAGAGCCTGGGGAGGGCCGAGTACGAGCGCAAACAGTTCGAGCCCGCCCTGCGCGCCGCCGTGCACGCCTTCCTGCTGCTCAACGAGGGCGACGTCGAGGGGGTGGAGCGGATCCGCCGGCGGATCCAGACCCTGAAGCAGATCCTGGGATGGGGCAACCGGGAGCTGTCGCGGGTGTTCCACGAGCAGCAGGAGGAGCTGCACACCGCCTTCGACCGCCTGGAGTGGCACCGCGAGCGCTTCCTGGAGGAGGGCGGCTTCCCGCGCGCCAACATGCTCTGGAGCGCCGGCCCGGCGAAGGTGACCGGCGGCCAGATCGACCTCGCCTCGCGCCTGCGGCGCCTCCGCCTCTGGTCGCACCTCACCGACGAGCAGGTCTTCAAGCTCACCCGCGCCGTCGAGGAGGAGATCCACGAGATCGGCAGCGTCATCTTCTCCCACCGCAGCCAGGGCCAGGATTGGTACCTGCTGGAGCGGGGCGAGGTGACCATCCAGCGCCCCACCTCGTACGGGACCTTCGCCCTCGGCACCCTGGATGCCGGCGACCTCTTCGGCGAGGCCAGCTTCATCACCCGCCAGGAGCGCTCGGGCGATGCCATCGCCGCCCAGCCCTGTCAGGTGTTCCGCTTCGACGCCAAGGTCCTCGAGCAGCTCATCGAGGAATCGCCCGCGCTGGGCACCCAGCTCTACTGGAGCTTCTGGCACGCCTTGGCGCGGAAGCTCCGCGGCACCAACGAGCAGCTCAAGAGCTTCTTCTCGGCCGACGCCCTGCCGGAGAACTTCCTGCGCCTCCGCCGCCAGCCGGCGGGAGTGCCGGGAGCGGTCAAGGTGGAGTCGAGCGACAAGATCCGCCTCTTCCGCGAGCAGGGCCTGTCGCGGCGCGAGCTGATGACGCTCGCCACCTTCTCCCGCGAGAAGAAGTTCGCCGAGGGCGCCTCGCTCTTCCAGGAGGGGGACAAGGGGACGGAGATGTACGTCGTCCTCGAAGGGCGGGCGATGATCAGCAAGTTCATCCCCGGAGCGGGCGAGGAGGCGCTGGCGATCCTCGAGCGCGGCGACTTCTTCGGCGAGATGTCGCTCATCGACGGCCAGCCGCGGTCCGCCGATGCCAAGGCCTATGGCGGTCCGCTCACCGTTCTCGCCCTCGACCAGTCCACCGTCAAGGAGGTCCTGGCGATGGACCCCCACGCCTCGCTCGAATTCCTCCAGCTCCTCTGCCGGCTGGTGGCCAACCGCCTGCGGGAGATCGACGAGAAGGTCATCGGCTGGCGGATCCTCTCCGGGGAACGCAGCGAGAGCGTTTCCGCCTAGCAATCCATCGAAAGCTAAGTTACTCTTGGAAAGAACCTCGCCCGCGGTAGAATGGGCGGTGTCCTTCCCTGGGAGAGAGATGTTCCCGGTTCTTCTCCATCCGGATCTCTATCGAGTTCTGCGCCTGAGCCGCCGCGACGTCCGCGCCCGTGTGCAGAGGACGCTCGCGGCCCTGCGCGACGGGAGGTGGGGAGGAGGGACGCGGGTGCGGCGCCTGCGGGGGATGGCGCGGCCGGTCTACGAGGCGCGGACCGACTCCGGCGATCGGCTCCTCTTCACGGTGATCCGTTCGGCCTCCGCCGAGCAGCCGGAGCGGCTGGTCTCCCACCTCCAGGTGTGGGATCTCGTCGAGCACGACGACGTCACGCGGAAGGCCCGGCGCAACCGCTCGCCGGAGGCGGAGTTCCTGGAGCTCGAAGCGCTGGAGGAATTCGCCATCGACGAGCCCCCGGCCGATCCCGCGGCGACCTTCGACGACGTCTCGCCGGCGGCGGGGGCGGACCCGCTGCTGAGCTTCCTGCTCTCGGCCCCCGCCGTCCCGGACGTCGCTGCCGACGAAGGGCTGGTCGGCGCCGTCCGCTGGTATCTCCTCGACGCCTCGGCCCTCGGCGACGAGGTGGAGTTCCAGCGCCGGATGGACGGCGCCGAAGGCGAGCTCGAGCTGAAGCTCACGGGCGAGCAGTACGAGGTGCTCCGCGCCCCCGGTCCGGTGCTCCTCGCCGGCAGCGCCGGGAGCGGCAAGACGGTGATCGCCGTCCACCGGCTGGCGGCCGAAGCCGGCCACCGCGCCGCGGGCGCGGCCCGCGAGCGGGCGCTCTACCTCTCCGCCAGTCCCGCCCTGGCCGCCCACGCCCGGGACCTCTACCGCGGACTCGTGGCGGCCCGCGGCGGCGACCCTGACCTCGACCCGCCCGATTTCTTCAGCTTCGAGGACCTCTACCGATCGCTGGTCCCCGCCGACCTCCGGCGCCAGCAGGCGCTGCCCATGGACGAGATCCGCTTCGAGGGCTGGTTCCGCCGCGCCGGGCGGCCGCTCGATCCGGCGCTGGTCTGGGAGGAGCTGCGGAGCATCCTCAAGGGCTCGTGCCTGGCCCACGACCGGCCGATGCTCGACGAGCGGGCGTACTTCGATCTCGGGCGCAAGCGCGCCCCCCTCTTCGTCCACGAGCGGCCGGAGATCTACCGCATCGCCCTGCGCTATCAGGAGTGGCTGGCCGAGGAGGGCCGGTCGGACCAGGTCGACCTCTGCCGGCGGGCCTTGGCCGAGCTCCGGCGCGCCCGGACGCGGCCGTACGGCACCGTCATCTGCGACGAGGTGCAGGACCTGACCGAGATCGAGGTGGCGCTGGTCTTCGCCCTCTCCGTGCGGACCGACGGCACGGGAGTGCTGTTGGCCGGCGACACCCAGCAGATCGTCAATCCGAGCGGCTTCCGCTGGGCCGAGGTCCGCCGCCTGGTCGCCAACCGGGAGCGCCGCCGCGAGGCGCCCGCGCTGCACCGCCTGCGGCGAAACTTCCGCAGCGTCCGCCCGCTGACCGAGCTCGCCAACGCCGTGCTCCTCCTGCGCCGCGAGGTCTTCGGCCGCAGCGAGGAGGACGAGCCCGAGGAGGGGATGGCGGCGGGTCCGGTCCCGGTCCTGCTGGCGGGGGAGGAGGCGGCGGTGCTGGCGGCGGCGCGCGAAGTCCTGGAGCTGGGGCCGCGGACGGCTGTCCTCGCCGGCTCGGCGGAGGAGGCGGCCAACCTGCGCGAGCGGCTCGGCACGGCGCGGGTCTTCACCGTCCGCGAGGTCAAGGGCCTGGAGTTCGACTCCCTCCTCCTCTGGCGGCTCCTGGCGCCGGACCGCGACCTCGTCGAGCGCTTCCTGCGCGGCAACCTCGCGGGCCCCGAGCCGAGCCTGGTGCGGGAGGTGCGCTTCAAGCGCCTGCTGCAGCACCTCTACGTGGCGGTGACCCGCGCGCGGCGCCACCTCGCCATCTACGAAGGACCGGCGCCGCACCCCTTCTGGACCCTGCCTCGCTTCGGCGGGTTGCTGGAGGCCGGCGAGGCGGAAACGCTGCCTCGCCTATTCCGCCCCACGGCTTCGCCGGCCGATTGGGCGGCCGAGGGGGACTACTACTTCGCCCGCGAGCGCTTCCGGCAGGCCGCCGAGTGCTATCGCCGGGCCGGTCTATCCGAGCGGGAGAATCTCGCCTTTGCCCGCTTCGACGAGTCGCGGGAGGACTGGGGGAAGGCCCTGGAGCGCTGGCGCGGCGTGGGGACTCCCGAGGCGGCGGAGCGCCAGGCGCGCCTGCTCGAGCGGTTGGGCCGGCTGGCCGAAGCGCTTCCTCTCTACCGGCTCTCCGGCCGCGCGGAGGAGGCGAGGTGCTGCGAGCTCCGCCTCCTCGAGCAGCGCCGGGACTGGCCGGCCGCGGGCCGCGGCTGGGAGGATCTCGGCCGGCATGGGGACGCCGCCCGCTGCTACCAGCGCGCCGGCCTCAGCGAGCGTGCCCTCGAGCTCTACAGCCGGGCCGGAGAGTGGTTGGAGGTGGCGCGTCTGGAGGGCGGACGGCCGGAGGGTTCGGAGCTGCTCCTAGCCCGCGTGCGGCAGCTCGCCGAGGACGAGGCATGGGGCGAGGCGGCCGACCTCGCGCGGGCGCGCCTGGCGGTGCTGCAGCCCCGGCTGCCCAAAGTCCCCTGGTTCCTGGCCAACGGTCCGGAGCGGGTGGCCTGGGAAGAGTCCGCGGCCCTCCTTTCGCTGGATCATCGCTGCCGCGCCCTGAACGCCGAGCGGGAGGGTCGCTTCAGCCTGGCGACGCGCCTCTGGCGGCGGGCAGGCGAGCCCGAGCGGGCGGCGGCGGCGCGGCGGCGGGCCATCGCCGCCCTGCCCGACCGCCTGCGGACGGGCAGGGCCTGGGCGGCGGCCACAGACGCCGGGGACGATCTGCCGAGCGGCCACGCGGGCGAGGAGAGCGATGGCGACACCCAAATCTGAACATCTCGACGCCGAGGCCCTGCGCCGGCTGGTCCACGGCAAGGCGTCGCCGGACGAGACGCGGCGGGTGGTGCGCCACCTGCTCGCCGGTTGCTCGAGCTGCGGCCGCCTGGCGGCGGAGGCGCAGAGGGGACCCGCCGATGCGGAAGCCCTCGACTACGACGAGGTCTTCGAGCGGCTGGAGCAACGGCTGGTGGGGCAGACCGCCCGCGGCAAGCCCGAGCGGGCGACCGCCCACCAGCTCTATGCCGAGCTGCTGCGCCACCAGGCGGTTTCGGGCCTCGCCCAGATCCACAGCACGCGGCGTTTCGCCAGCCTCGCGCTCTGCGAGCTGCTCCTCGAGCGCAGCCGCGCCCGGCTGCGCGACGAGCCGGCGCGGGCGCTGGCCACGGCCGGCCTGGCGGCGGCGGTCGCGGAGCAGCTCGATCTCGAGATCTACGGCTCCGCGGTGGTCCAGGACCTGCGGTCGATCGCCTGGTGCTATTTCGCCGACGCGGAGCGCATCCAGGCCGACCTGCGCACTGCCGAGAGCGTCCACGGGCTCGCCGGCCTGCTCCTCGAAGAGGCTGCCTGGGGGCCGGCGGCGCGGGCGGAGCTCATCGCGCTCCAGGCCGCCATGCGGAGCTACCAGGGCCGTTTCGAGGAGGCGGCGCAGCGCCTCAGCCGGGTGATCTCCATCTATCGCAAGCTCGGCGACCGCCACCTCCTGGGGCGGGCGCTGCTGCGGCGGGGCACGGCGTTCGGCAACGCCGGCGAGGTCGAGCGGGCGGTGCGGCTGATCCGCGCCGGCATCGACGGCATCGATCCCCTGCGGGAGCCGCACCTGATGGTCGCCGCCACCCACAACTACATCTGGTTCGCCAACGAGAGCGGGCGGAACGGCCAGGCGGCGATCTGCATCGAGCGGGCGCGGGGGCTCTACCAGCGCGCGACCGACCGGCCCGACCTGGCCCGCCTGCGCTGGTTGGAGGGCAGGATCGCCCAGTCACTGGAGCGCTTCGGCGACGCCGAGGAGGCGCTATCGGGGGGACGCGACGAGCTGGCGCGCCTGGGGCTGGGCTACGAGGCCGCCCTCGCTTCGATGGACCTCGCCATCTTTTATGCCGCGCAGAGGAAGGGTCCCGAGATGCGCCGCCAGGCGGACGGGATCCTCCCTCTCTTCCGGTCCGAGGACATGTACCGCGAGACCCTGGTGGCCCTCACCTCGCTGCGGGGCCGGGAGATCCCGGCGGACGAGGCGCCCGAGATCGGCGACTACCTGCGCCGCGCCCGCGAGGAGCGGAACCCGCCGGCGCTGGCCGCCGCGGCGCTCGATCGCGGTCTGGCCTTGGGCCGCTGACGGCGCTCTCCCCCGCCCTCTCCTATAATCCGGCGGACATGCGCCGCCTCCTCCCGGACGCCGACCTGCTCGCCCGCCTGGTCGCCTTCGACTCCACGAGCTGCAACAGCAACCTGCCGATCGCCGACTTCCTCGCCGATTACCTCGATCGTCCCGGAGCGCGGATCGACCGCAACGTCTCGGCCGCAGGAGACAAGGCGAACCTGATCGTGCACGTCGGTCCGCAGGGGGCCGACGAGCGGAAGGATCGGCCGGGGCTCGTGCTCTCCGGCCACATGGACGTGGTGCCGGCCGGCGACGGCTGGCACAGCGATCCCTTCGAGTTGGCCGACCGCGGCGACCGCTACGTCGGCCGCGGCGCCTGCGACATGAAGGGCTTCCTGGCGCTCGCTGCCAACCTTGCGGCGGAGACGGACCCGGCGGCGCTGTCGGCGCCCCTGGTGCTGGTCTTCACCTACGACGAGGAGGTCGGCACCCTGGGGGCGCGCCGGCTCTTCGAGAGCTATGCGCGGGGGGCGTCTCTCCCCGCGCGCGCGGTGATCGGCGAGCCCACCTCGCTCGCGGTCGCGCGTCTGCACAAGGGGCATCTCAAGATGCGGGTGACGGTCCGCGGCACCAGCGCCCACAGCGGCTATCCGCACCTGGGGGTCAACGCCATCGAGCCCGCCGGGCGGGTGATCTCGACGCTCGCCGCTCTCCGCGAGACGCTCGAGCGCGAGGAGGCGCCCCACCGCGAGCTCTTTCCGGAGGTGCCCTTCGTGCCGCTCAACGTCGGCACCGTGCGCGGCGGCGCGGCGATCAACTTGGTGCCCGACCGCTGCATCGTCGAGCTCGGCCTGCGGCCGCTGCCGGGGATGGACTCGAGCGCGCTCGCCCTACGGGTGCGGGAAGCCGTCGCCGCGGCCGTCGCCTCGCCGCCTTTCCCCTTCGCCCCCGAGGTCGAGGTGCTCTCCGACAGCCCGCCGATGCTCCTCGCCGAGGGCTCTCCGCTCCACCGCTACCTCTGTGCTCTCAACCGGCAGGAGTCGGCGCGGAGCGTCTCCTTCGCCACCGACGCCGGCTGGCTGCAGCGGCTGGGGATCGACTGCGCGATCTGGGGTCCCGGCTCGATCGCGGCGGCGCACAAGCCCGACGAGCACGTTCCGAAGGCCGAGCTCGTCGCCGCCCGCGGCCTCCTCGCGCAGACCATCCGCCACTTCTGCGTCGAGGAGGCCTGACGGTGCCGCTGCCGAAAGCCGGGCATTACGTCCTGGCGGCCGATCTCACCTGGACCGGCGCCAGCTTCGAGCCCGGGGTGCGGGTCGAGGTCGGGGCGGACGGCAGGATCGCCGGCGTGGAGAGGTCGGCGCCCGGGGCGGCGGAATCCGCTCCCGAGCTGGAGCCGGTCCGCCTGACCGGCCGCGCCCTATTGCCCGGGATGGTCGATGCCCACTCGCATGCCTTCCAACGCGGCCTACGCGGCCGGGGAGAGACCTTCCCCGCCGGCGCCGGCAGCTTCTGGACCTGGCGCGAGGCGATGTACGGCCTCGTCGACGGCCTCGACGCCGGCGCCTTCCGCCGCCTCTGCGAGCGGGCCTTCCGCGAGATGCGCGCCGCCGGGATCACCGCGGTGGGGGAGTTCCACTACCTGCACCACGCGGGGGAGCGCGAGGACTACGGCCTCGACGAGCTGGTGCTCGGAGCGGCGGGCGAGGCAGGTATCCGTCTGGTCCTGCTCAATGCCTACTATCGGACCGGCGCCATCGGCCAACCGCTGGCCGGCGCGCAGCGCCGCTTCGGCTCGCCCTCGCCCGCCGCCTACTGGCAGCAGATGGACCGCCTGGCGGAGCGCCTCGACCGCCGCCGGCAGAGCCTGGGGGCCGTCGTCCACAGCATCCGCGCGGCCAGCCTGGAGGACCTGGCGGCGATCTACGGCGAGGCGCGGCGGCGGGACCTCGTCTTCCACATGCACGTCGAGGAGCAGCGGCGGGAGATCGAGGACGCGATGGCCCACTACGGCAAGCGCCCGATGCAGCTCCTGTGGGAGACCCTGGGCACGGCGACCGACCTGACCGCCGTCCACTGCACCCACACGCTGCCCGAGGACATCGAGCGCTTCGCCGCCGCCGGCGGCACCGTCTGCCTCTGCCCCTTGACCGAGGCCAACCTGGGGGACGGCATCGCCGACGCCGCGCACATGCTGGGGACGGAAGCCGGCCTCTGCCTGGGGAGCGACTCCAACGCCCGTATCTCACTCTTCGAGGAGATGCGCTGGCTGGAGTACGGCCAGCGTCTGCGCCGCGAGAGCCGCGGCGTCCTGCGCGACCCGGCCGGCGGCGTCGCCAAGGTCCTCTTCCAGGCGGCGACCGCCGGCGGTGCCAACGCCCTAGGTATTCCCGCCGGCCGCATCGAGCCCGGCCGCTGGGCCGATTTCGCCGCCGTCGACCTCGCCGCCCCCACCCTCGAAGGCTGGACGGCCGACACCCTCTTGGACGCCCTCGTCTTCGGCACCACCGAAGAGGTCGTAGCGGCGACCTGCGTCGGCGGCGAGTGGCAGGAGCACCGGACGGGGAAGGTCTAGGCTCCGACCGTTCGAGCCACAGCGCGCGCTAGAATCGCGAAATCATGTGCGGCCGCTACACCCTGAGCTCGCCGATCGAGGTCGTCTCCGAGCTCTTCGATC
Source organism: Thermoanaerobaculia bacterium (assembly GCA_035603315.1). Classification (GTDB taxonomy): domain Bacteria; phylum Acidobacteriota; class Thermoanaerobaculia; order Multivoradales; family UBA5704; genus DATNKQ01. The sequence goes on along the minus strand of DATNKQ010000518.1, from coordinate 16,051 downwards.
TGGTGCCCGGACCGGGCGGGCAGGCTCTCCCTCCTCTTCTGCCCCGCTACAACCTGGCGCCGACCCAGGAGGCGGCGGTGGTGCGGGTCGTCGCTCCCGGCGCACCGCGCTCATTGGACCTCCTGCGCTGGGGCCTGATCCCCTACTGGGCCAAGGAGGCGGCGATCGGCAACCGGATGATCAACGCCCGCGCCGAGAGCGTGGCGGAGAAACCCGCCTTCCGCTTCAGCTTTCGCAAGAAGCGCTGCCTGGTGGTGGCGGACGGCTTCTACGAGTGGAAGCGGGAGGGCCGGGAAAAGCAACCCTGCCTGATCCGCCGGCACGACCGGCACCCCTTCGCCTTCGCCGGCCTGTGGTCGAGCTGGCGGGATCCGGAGGGCAACGCGCTCGACACCTTCACCATCCTCACCACCGACGCCAACGATTTCATCCGGCCTCTCCACGACCGCATGCCGGTCATCCTCGGCCGCGACTCCTACGACCTCTGGCTCGATCCGGCGGTCGAAGACCCGGCGCGGCTCATGCCCCTCCTGGCGCCGGCGCCGAGCGAAGGTTTCGAAACCGTGCGCGTCAGCAAGGCCGTCAACAGCCCCGCCCACGACGCTGCGGACTGCATCGAGCCGCTGGCCGGCTGAAGGCCGAGACTCTCTATACCATCAGGTCGCCGCCGTTGATGTCGAGCGAGGCTCCGGTGACGTAGCCGGCGCGCTCGGAGGCCAGGAAGCAGATGAGGTCGGCGACCTCCCCCGGCCTGCCCAGCCGCGGGATGGGGAAGGCGCGGCTGTGGCCCGCGAGCTCGCCGGGGGTCGCGTTCTCGCGCGTGAGCTCGGTGTCGAAGAGCCCGGGGCAGACCGCGTTGACGGTGATGCCGTAGGGTCCGAGCTCCTTGGCCGCGGCGCGCGTGAGGCCGAGGACGCCGGCCTTGGAGGCCGTGTAGTGCGCGCCGCCCAGGGTGCTGACGGTCTTGCCGGCGGTCGAGGAGAGGTTGACGATGCGCCCGTAGCCGTTGGACCTCATGGGTTCCACGACCGCGCGGATGCAGAGGAAGACCGCGGTCAGGTTGACGTCCATGGCCCGCCGCCACTCCTCCTCGGTGATCTTCTCGAAACGGGTGGAGAGGGCCAGGGCGGCGTTGTTGACGAGGATGTCCAGGCGGCCGAAGCGATCGAGCGTCCGCGCGACCATCTCCCGCACGTCCGCCGAGCGGCTGACGTCGCCGGACACGGCGAGGGCGCCCTCGCCCAGCCCGCGGGCGAGCTCCTCCGCCCGCGCGGCGTCGCGCACGTTGACCGCCACGGACGCTCCCGACTCGAGCAGGCGCTCCGCCGTCGCCCGCCCCAGCCCGCGGGCGGCGCCGGTGACGAGGGCCACGCGGCCCGAGAGATCCTCGTTCATGGCTCTCTAGCCGCCTGGCTTGACCGGCGGCGGCGGCTTCTGCGGCTTCGGGGGCTCCAGGGTGTAGCCGAGCTGGCGGAACATCTCCATCTGGTCGTTGATCGTCCAGCTCTCCGCGATCCGCCCGCCGGCGAGGCGGAAGATGGTCATGCCGACGACGCCGATCTCGCGCCCGGCGTCGGGGGCGTCGTCGGGGGTGGCCTGGCGGACTGCGTGAACCGTGTAGCGGGCCACCACCTCCTCGCCCTCGGCGACGAGGTGGTCGATCCGGTAGTGGATGTCGCGGAACAGCTTGCGCGCCAGCTCCTGCGCCGTCCGCACGCGCTGCGGGCCGCGCGCGTCGTCGTCGCCGGCCCCCGGAGAGCTGTCGACGTAGGTGGGAGCCACCAGCTGGTCGAGGGCCTTCCAGTCGCCGGCGGAGAGGACCTCCTCGATGTAGCGCCGCACCACCGCGCGGTTGGCCTCGAGGGAAGCCGCGGTGGACGGTGGAGCGGTTGCCGGCGCTGCCGGGGATGGTGAGGGCTCGGGCGGCGTCTGGGCGAACGCCGGCAGGGTGAGCAACAGGAGACAGGCGAGGGGGGCCGGCCGCTTCCCGGTCATGAGACCCCGGTCAGCGCGCGAAGCTGCCGACGAAGGCGCTGCGTTTGCCCGGGCTGCTCCAGGTCTTGCCCAGGCCGGCGCCCCGGAAGAGGTGGACGAGGGTCACCGCCGGCACGGCGTCCGCGCTGGCGCTCAGCGGCGGGTAGTAGACCTCCTCGTTGCCGCAGAGGTGGTCGCCGTGGTGGAGGCCGCGGGTCTTGAGCTCGACGGCGTCTCCGGCCCGCAGGCTGGCGCCGCCGTGGCCGTCCTCGATCGCCACCTCGATCGGCTCGTCCGCCACCGCCAGCACCTGGCCGAGGAGCGGACCTCCCATGGCATGGGCGAAGCCGACCAGGGCCTGCCGCTCGCGCGCGGTCGCCTTCCGGTCGACGAAGAGCAGCGACTTGGCGGGATAGGGGTCGGCAAACGGGTCGCCCAGGGTGGCGGCGGCCCGCACCACGGCGACGACCGCGAGACCGTCGAGCCGCACCCCGTCCCAGACCCCCTGCCGCACGCGCCAGGCGACGATCGCCTCCTTGCCGGTCAGGTTGACCTCCGAGTTGGCGAAGCAGGGGCCGGTATAGATATCGGAAGTCCGCGCCTCGAGGTAGTCCCCCGAGATCGACGGCTCAGCCAGGCAGCGCGGCGCGCCCGCGAGCAGGAGCATCGGCACGAACAGCAGGATCGAGCTCTTCTTCATATGGCACCTCCTCCCCACCGACGAGCGGCGGGGGACTACAGCTTCTCGAAGCAGGTCCGGTCCTGGCGGCAGCTCCCGTCGTCGGCCACCCGGCCATCGGGGCCGAGGCAGTTCATGGTGTGGGAGCACCAGAAGAAACCGTCCTGCGTGTGGGGGATCGATGGATCGGGCTCGGCGTCGATGAACATCCCTTTCCAGCGCAGATAGCAGCAGACCTTGCGGCTCGCGGTATCGGTCGTCGGCATCCCCTAGGCCTCCATGCCGCCGGCGGCGGCCAGCGCCCGCTTCACCGCCACCCGGGTCAGTTGAATCTTGTAGCGGTTCCGCGACAGCGGCTTGGCTTCGCGGACCGCGGCGTCCGCCGCCCGCTCGGCCGCCGCGGCGTCGAGCCGCTTGCCGGCGAGCTCCCGCTCCGCCTCGGCCGCCGTCCAGGGGATGGGGGCCACCTGTCCGAGGACCACCCTGGCCTCCGCCACCCGATCGCCCTCCATCTGCAGGGCGACGGCGGCGGTGGCGAGCGACCAGTCGAGCGTCTGCCGCTGGCGCACTTCGTAGCTCCAGGTCTTGCGACCGGCGAGCGGCGGCACCTGCACTCCGGTCACCATCTCGCCGGCGGCGAGCGTGTGCTCGCGCTCCCCTTCGCGCCGCGGGATGCGGTAGAGGTCGGCAAGCGGCAGCCGGCGCTCGCCGCGCGGGCCGAAGAGGGTCACCGTGGCCCCCAGGGCGACCAGCAGCGGCACCAGCGTCGACGGGTGCACGAAGTAGGCGGGGCCGTCGTTGCCGAGGATGGCGTGATAGCGGTTGTCGCCCTCGACCACCATCGAGCGGCCGGCCCGGGTGGCGAGCAGGCCGAAGCCGTTGCGGAAGTACCAGCAGCGGGGACGCTGGCAGAGGTTGCCGCCGATCGAGGCGACGTTGCGGATCTGCGGCCCGGCCACGTGGTCGGCCGCCCGCGCCAGGACGGGGTACTCGCGCTGCACGGCCGGATCGTGGGCCAGCTCGTCGACGGTCGTCAGGGCACCGATCGAGAGCCCGGCGGCGGGGTCGTGGCGGATGCCGTGCAGGCCGGCGATCGCCTGCACGCTCACCAGCCGGCGCGGGGTCTCGACGGAGTCCTTCATCAACCCCAGGAGGTCGCTGCCGCCGGCCAGGATCGTGCTGTCCACGGCGGCCAGCAATTTGACGGCCTGCTCGCGGGTGGCCGGACGAGCGTACTCGAAGGCTCGCATCAGGCGGTCCTCCCGTCGGTGGCGGGCGCCAGGGCGTCGAGGACGCGCTCGGGCGTCAGCGGCAGGTAGGGGACGCGGACGCCGACGGCGTTGGCGACGGCGTTGGCGATGGCCGCCCCCGGCGAGACGACCGGCGGCTCGGCCAGCCCGATCACCCCGCGCTCGTCGTACCCCGGCCCGCTCATCATGTGGACCACCAGCTCGCCGACGTCGCCGATCCCCGCCAGCTTGTAGGAATCGAAGTCGGTGTTGAGCATGATGCCGGTCACCGGGTCGGTGACCTTCTCTTCCGAGAGAGCGTAGGAGATGCCCATGATGAGGCTGCCGTAGACCTGGCTCTCGGCCGTCTTCAAGTCGATGATCAGGCCGCAGTCCTGGACCGCCACCATCTTGTTGATCCGCACGATGCCGGTCTCGACGTCGACCGAGACGTCGGCCATCTGCACGCCGCCGACGCCGCTGTTGGTGAGGTCGCCCGGCCCCGGGTTGGCGCCGGAGGCGGTGAGCGGGGTGCGGCCGAGGAGGCCCACCGCCTGCCGCCAGGTCAGCTTGTGCTCCGGGCTGGCCTTGACGCGGACGGTGCCGTCGACCGCCTCCAGGAGATCGGGCGTCGTCCCCAGCTCGGGAGCCGCCTTGGCGAAGAGCTCGGCGAGGGCGTTCTGGGCGGCGCGCCGCGTGGAGGCGCTGACGCCGCCCACCGTCGTGCTGCCGCCCGAGCCGCCGGAGGTGGGGTAGCGGGTGTCCCCCAGGCTCACCTTGACCGCCGCCAGCGGCAGCCCCAGAGTCTCGGCGAGGACGATGGCCACCACCGTGCGGGTGCCGGTGCCGAGGTCCTGGGAGCACAGCTTCGCCTCCGCCGCGCCGTCGGGATAGATCGTCACCTCGCAGTTGCTGCGGTGGCCGCGCCCGCCCCAGGTGTGGAGCGCCAGCCCCAACCCTTGCTTGACCGGCCCCTTGCCCCCCTCCCCGCGCGGGTGCCAGCGCTCCTTCCAGCCCATGAGGCCGTCGGCGACCGCCAGCTCCTCCCCGTAGACCTTGGCCAGCTTGCCGGTGATCGGCAGGTTCTTGCGCACCAGGGCCAGGGGATCCATCTTGAGCGCGTGGGCGAGGTCTTCGATGGCCGAGAGGGTGAGGAAGCACCCCTGCGGATGATTGGGGGCGCGCCAGGCTCGGGCGCTGGCCTTGTGGGTGGGGATGGAGGAGTGGCGGTGGCGCCGGTTGGGCGGCTGGAAGACGTAGGGGACGGGCGGGCTGCCGGAGCCGCCCGGCCCGCCCGAGCCCCACGAGCGCGAGGACCAGGCGGTGATGGTGCCGTCGGCCGCGGCGCCCACCTCGATCTCGGCATAGGCCGAGGGGCGGTCTCCCGCCACCGTCAGCTCGGGCGCGCGCTCGAGCATGAGCTTGACCGGCGCCCCCGCCTCGCGCGCCAGGCGCGCGCACTCGACTCCCCAGCGGTCGGCGCTGAACTTGCTGCCGAAGCCGCCGCCCATGTACTGGGTGATGACCCGCACGTTGGCGGCCGGGACGCCGACTCCTTCGGCGAGCTGGCCGGCGACGGCGGAGACCGCCTGCGTCGAGCACCACGCCGTCAGATTGTCCTTGTCGGTCCACTCGCAGATCTGGCCGTGCGCCTCCAGGCAGTTGTGCGCGACGACGGGGATGCCATACCGCCCCTTGATCCGCACCGCCGCCGCCGCCATCGCGCCCTCGGGATCGCCGGCCGCCTCCTCTTCGCCCGCTTTGACGTTGGGCGCCCGGTCGATCTGTTCCTCGGTGACGAAGTGCGGGAGCACCTCGTACTCGACGACGACGGCGCGGGCGGCGTCCTCCGCCGCCTCCTCGCTGGTGGCGGCGAGGACGGCCACCTCGTCGAGCGCCCATTGGATCTCCGAGCCCGGCCCGTTGATCGCCCGCGCCGCCCGGACCCCGGGCATCCGCCGGGCGGCCGAGAGGTCGAGCTTGGTCACCCGCGCATGCGCATGGGGACAGCGCACGACCTTGGCGTAGAGCATGCCCGCGGGATGGGTGTCGTAGGTGTACTTGGCGCTGCCGGTGACTTTGGCCGGACCATCCAGACGGGAGATGCGCTTGCCGATCAGGCGGCAGTCCTTCGCCTCCGGCCATCGGTACTCGACTTTCGGGGTGTCGTCCTTCTCAGGCATGACCGCCCCCCTTGGCCGCCGCCAGGACCGCCCGGCGCATGCCGGCGTAGGTGCCGCAGCGGCAGAAGTTGCCGGAGAGGGCGTGGTGGACCTCGTCCAGAGAAGGGTCGGGATTGCGGTCGAGGAGGGCCTTGGCCGCCATCACGAACCCAGGGGTGCAGAAGCCGCACTGCTGGGCGTCGTTGTCGACGAAAGCGGCCTGCAGCGGGTGCAGCCGCTCGACCGAGCCCAGCCCCTCGACGGTGGCGATCGGCCGGCCGGCGGCCTCGATCGCCAGGACCGAGCAGGCATAGACCGGCTTGCCGTCGAGGTGTACGGTGCAGGCGCCGCAGCTGCCGCGGTCGCAGACCCGTTTGGCGCCGGTCAGGTCGAGGTGATCGCGGAGGGCGTCGAGGAGGGTCACCCGCGGCTCGAGCACAGCGTCGAACGTCTTGCCGTTGATCCGGAAGGTCATGGGCACGGCTCCGGGCCCCACGATCTCGGTCCCCGCCTCCAGGCGCGGCGCGGACGCCTTCCGCTCATCGACCACCGAGGCGCCGGCGAGGAGACCGGTCCCCAGGGCGCCGGCCGCGGCGCTGCCGCGCAGGAAATCCCGACGTGAAAGGCCAGGAGATCTCGGGGGCTTGCCGTCATCCGCCATGGTGCCTCCTTGAGAGGTCGACCCGCGGTCCGATCTTACTCCCCGCGGTGGCGTGGCGAAAGCTGGTGAAGGGACACTCTAAAAGGGGACCGGGATACTCCCCGGCCCCCGTGTGCGAGAGAGACGGCAGAGTCAAAGGCTCAGCCGTGCTGGTGTTTCTTGTCGAGCGGGCACTTCTTGGCGCAGTCGGGGTCCTTGGCGTCGTGGTCGCCGGCGACCTTGTAGCCGGCCTTCTGGACGGCGCTCGAGAGCGAGGCCATCTTGACCGTTCCGCTCGTCTGCACCTGGGCGGTGCCCTTCTCCAGGCTGACCTCGACCGCCTTCACTCCGGCGACGCCCTTGAGCGCGGCCTCCACCTTCTTGGCGCAATCGGCGCAGGTCATCCCTTGGACCTTGAGCTCCACACTCTGATTGACGGCCGGGGCCGCCTGGCCCGCGGCGAGCGCGGCCGCCACCGCCAGCAGAGCGGCGACCGCCAGGATCGTGACGTTCCTTCGCATCGATGGACTCCTTTTCAAGACCTTCGTTTGACCGTCTACCCCTGGCCGACCGCCGGCCCGGGGCTCGCTCCACTCCGGCGCGCGCCTAGGTGGACAACGGTGGTTCTACTACAAACGTACGAGAAAGGTCAAGAAAGGTTGCGCGCCCGCTCCGCCCGCTCCCGCCCCAGCGGGCAGCCCGAGGGCGAGGCGGGCGCCATGGCCGGATGTGGACGGGACAGCTGGGGCAGGATGACGAGCCGGCAGTAGGCGGCGCCGGCCCGCGCCGTGGCGCCGTGGCCCGCCGCCACCGACAGCGCCAGGAGGAGCGCCGCGGCGGCCCCCACCAGTCCGCGGTGGAGGAGGGATGGAGGGACGTAGCGGGAGCCGGCGGCGAGGCGCTCGAGGCGCCGCTTGAGATCCGAGGAGGCGGCCGCGGAGGCGCCCGCGAGGCGCCAGCCCAACCCGAAGCGCAGCACCTTCAGGAGGCCGCGGGCGTAGACCTCCGGCTGGCCGCAGAGCCGGACGACCTGGTCGTCGCAGGCCACCTCGCGCTCGGCCAGGAGCCGATGGTCGAGGAGCCAGACCAGCGGATGGAACCAGAAGAGGCAGCAGATCGTCAGGTGGAGGTTGCCCACCAGGTTGTCCCATCGCTGCACGTGGATCAGCTCGTGGAGGAGGACGGCGTCGAGCTCGGCCGGCGTCAGATGCTCGGCGATCCCCTCCGGCAGCACGAGCACGGGCCGGAAGGCCCTCCAGACGCCCGGCGCGGTCAGCGCGGGCGAGGCGACGAGCTCGATATCGCGCCGCAGTCCCAGACGCTCGCGGGCGCGGGCCAACGCTGCAGCTTCGGGGCCGCTCGAGAGACGCCGGCCGGCGGCTAGGGCGCCGGCGAAGCGCGCCCGGCGTCGCAGGCAGAGGCCGGCCAGGAGGACGCTACCGGCGAGCCAGACGGCGATCAAGGCGCGGACGGTGGAGGGTTCGAGAGCGAGCGGAGGGAGGGGAGAGAGGTCGAGGGCCGGCAGACGGTGAAGGACTGCCGGTCCGAGGCTGGCGGCGGCGAGGAAGACCAGCACCGAGGGCAGGAGGAACTTGACGGAGGCGAGAAGGCAGAGCGCATAGCGGACGCGAGCCGGCATCCGGCGCAGCACCAGCGTCAGGAGGAGGACGGCGCCGGAAACCACGGTCGCCTCCCAGAGGTGGTCGATGAGGAGCGGCCAGAGCCACCCCGCGCAGTGGGACGCCAGCTCCCGGACAGCCGCCATTGAGGGTCTCCTTCTACGTCTTCGGCGTCTCCGGCCGCGGATCTCCGCCGCCGGCTGGCGCCTCCTCGCCCGTGGCCAGCGCCCGCTCCAGCTCCCGCAGGTCGTCCAGGCTCAGCTTGCCGGTCTCGGCGAGGAAGGCCATGAGCGGTCGCGCCGAGCCGCCGAAGAGGTCGAGGAATTCGTGGATCAGCCGCCGGTAGGCCGCCTGGCGGGTCACCATCGGCTCGTAGATGTGGGCGTTGCCGATCTTGCGCACCTGGCGCACGGCCCCCTTCTCCTCCAGCCGCCGCACGATCGTCTGCACGGTGGTATAGGCAAGTTGCTTGCGCTGCGGCAGCTCTTCCAACAGCTCCCGCACCGAGGCACGGCCGAGGCGCCAGAGCGGCTCCATCACCTCGAGCTCGAAGCGGGTCAGTCGGGATGGCGGCTTGGGCAAGTGCGACTCTCCTACGACAAGTCTAGGAGATAGTACCAGGAGATCCGGAGGAAGGGAAGAGCCCGCTTCCAGGCGCGCCCCCGAAAGAGCGGAGCGAGGCTAAATCGGAACACCACCCCGTCGACGGTCGGCGGTCAGCTGGCGACGGCCGGGGCCGCCAGGCGGTCCTTCAGCGCCGCGTACTTGGCGTCCAGGAGCGCCCAAACGCCGGCGAGCTGCTCCAGACGTTCGTCCAAGGCGATCGTCCAGTGCTCGGCCTTGGCGGCCGGCAGCTTGAGGCCGTTGAGGCGATAGGAGAGGGCGTCGAATCGTAGGGAGTACTGGCCCAGGTGGATCTTGGCGGCGAGGATCTCAGCCCCCTCCTCGATGTAGCGGAAGAGGTCGCGGAGCACGCCGCCGGCGAGGGTCACCCGCGCGTCGCGGGTCGCCAGGCGGACGCTCCCCGTCTCCGGTTCGACCATCACCTCGGGGTCGTCGAGGAGGGCCTTCAAGAACCGGCAGCCGAGCACTGACTGGCCCGGCTCCTTCGGCACGATCACGTCGCTCGTCTCGTCGGCCTCGGGGGCCTCGTCCAGCCAGGGCGCCTTGTAGTCGGCGGCGACCTCCGCCTGCCGCAGGAGGGTCAGCACCATGCCCAGATAGCTCTTGGCGGTGCTCGCCACGTAGAGGATCGGGCCGTCGAGCACGCACTCGATCAGCTTGGTCTGCGGCGCCGAGCGCAGCAGCAGCTCGCGCTCGGCGAGGTCGCGCAGCTCTTTGCGCTTCTTCGGGCCGACGAAGGGCGCGCCGGTCGCCTCCATCTCGGCCTTGACCAGCTCCTTGACCCTCTCCTTGACCGCCGTCGGATCCGGCCGCAGGCGATCGATCCGCACCCGGAAGGCGTAACGGGCCGTGCCCACGGCGTAAGGGGCGTCGAGCTCGAAGGGGACGACGCCCACCCGTTCCCGCACCTCCGACCCCGGCTCGATCGCCCGGAACGACACGGCGTCGAAGTCGGGGCCCTCCGCCGGCGCCGCCGCGTTGAAGCGGGTGCAGCTGACCGTACCGCCCAGAATCCCCATCCGACTTCCCTCCCGGTTGGAGGGCGGATCTTAGCGCAAGGGAGCTGCTGTAGGATGCCCTGGAGGAGAGCTCTTGAAACCCCTCTCAGCGGATACGCCGATCGAGATCGAAGCGCTCTGGATTGCGGCGATGAGGGAGCGCGGGCCCGTCTAGCGGCTGCGCCGGATGGCCGAGTTGACGGGTTTCTGCTGGCGGGCCGCGAAGGAAGCCGTCCGGCGTGCGCGGCCGGAAGCGACCGCCCGCGAGCTGGACGCGTTTTTTCTCTCCGAACGATATGGCGACGAGGTCGCAGAGGCGGTCGTCTCGCTGAAAGCCGAGAAGGGTTTCTATGGTTGAAGTGGCGCGACGCCAGCTGCTGGAAGACGCAGTGCCCTGAAATCAAAAAGCGCCCGCCTGCAGGAAAGGCGGTGAGGACCGCCTCAGTAGCGCTCTGGTGGACGGGTGGCCGCAGGAGCGGCGAGGGCTGCAGGGGCCGGCTGTACGTCCGCGGCCTAGCCGTCTCCCTCCTCTTCGGAGGCTGTCGCTGGGAGGTCATCGGTGGGCTCCGCGCTGAGATCGTCAGCCTCGGCTGCCTCCATGTCCGTAGTTGTCTCTGCGTCGGCGGGCTCTGCTACGGGCGCTTCGACGAACAGAGGCTCGGGAGTGCTGCTCGCTTCGATTTCTGAAGCAACCGCATCCACCCCCGAATCAGGAGTCGGCTGGGCGTCCGCCCCCTCCTCGTCGTAGGAAAAGCCCTCGGCCGAGCTCAGGTCGGCGGCGAAGACGAAGCCAACGTCGCCGTCCGTCGCCAGGTCCTCGATCACCGGTCCGGCCTTTCGTTTTGCCTTGCGGCGGACCTTCCTCAGCGGTGCCGCCCACTGCGCCCGGGCGGAGTCGTTGAGCAGCTGGGCGGTCAGAAGGACCTGCAAGACGAGATCCGCCTGCACTCGCCGCGCGGCCTGGAGCTGCCGCGCTTCCGCGGTGGCCGCGGCAGTGGCCGGAGTCTCGGAGGGATGGGCGGTCTGGGCGCAAAAGCCCGGCGCAGCCGCGAGGCAGGCGGCGATGGCTCCGGCGCTCCAGGCCCTTGTAGTGCCTCTTGGCAGCATCGTTCGATTCGCGAAGATTCCAGGGTTCCTCTAGCGAAGTATACGGCGTCCGGTCGTCTGGCGTCACAAACCTCGTCTCGGCCTTTTTCCTGCGAGGTGAAACGGATTCCCGCGCCAAACGCCAATAGAGACGAGGGATCGCGCGAGAAGCAACGCAGCTTCCGGCGATCGATACGATCCGATCGATCGGCGCCAGGGAGAAGGAGCCGGTTTCGAACCAGAAAGGAAGGGATGTCATGGCCAACGGAACGAAGAAGGATCCGCAACCGACGGGAATGACGACGACCGTCACGGTGACCGTTACCAGCGTGTCGCCGCCAGACTGGCCGCCGCCGCCGCCCAAGAACGACTAATGTCAAATTCGCGACGGACGTTCGGCTGCCACCGCGCGTCCGCCGCGCCGCGAGGAGTGCAGTAAACTTTCGGAAGGTGAATCTTCGTGCGCTCGCCGTGTTGCTGGCATTCGCTCTCTGGCCATGGCAGGGTGCGCATGCCGTGTCCGACTCCGGGCTCGGCTCCTGCGCCAAAGACTTCGCGAGGAACCCCGACTCCAAAGAGTCGGCCGCCTGTTTCTTCGAGTTGGGAAGAAGACCGGAGTCGAGAACAACGGTCATCCGCGGTATGCAGGATCGCCTGCGCGTGCGTCCCGATACCCCCTGGCTCTGGATCTATCTGGGGAGCCTCAAATTCCAAGAGGACCCGAGCCTGGCCGCTCAGCTCTACAGCACCGCCGCTCAGCTGTTCAGGCAGCGCCACGATGCGGCGGGAGAGCTCCGGGCGCTGGACAATCTCCACAACACTTTGCACGACCTCGGCCGGTTGCCGGAGGCCGAGCGGGTGGTCGAGAGGGCGATCGAGATCGGTCAGGCCTCGGACGATCCGTACCTAATTGCCCACGCGACGCTCCTCCAGGCGCGCCATCTCGCATTCCGGGCCGAGAACGAACGCTCTTATCTCCTCTATCGGGCTGCCGCAGCCACTGTTCTTCCTCGGGGACCCTACCCCCTGCAGTGGGAATGCCTCACCGGTTTCGGGAACGTTTGCATCGAGATCGGCCATTTCGCCGAAGCGAAGGACTACTTCCGGCGGCTGGCCGCGTTGGTGGCGAGCGCTGGCGATCGGCAGGAAGAGGCCTCCGCGCGATACAACCTGTCGCGGGCGGCGCTCGAAGAGATGCGAGAGCTTCCCACCAGGGGCTCCAGGGAAGAGGTCATGGTCCTGGCGCGCGAGGCGCTCGACTCGGCTGTCGCGGCAGGAGCCATCAATGTCGAGGCGAAGGCAGCCTGGATGCTGGGCATGTTGTCGCACGGCGCGACCGCGCGCAGGTACCTGGAGCAGTGCATCGCCGTGGCCACCGGCGTGACCGAAAAGAGCTCCTGCCGCAACGCCCTCGCCCGTCAGCTCGCCTCCGAAGAACCCGTACGGGCGGTGGCGATGATCGAGGAGGGCCTCACCTTGGCACGCCAGGGGAACGATCCGCTGTCGATCGCTCGCTCCTTGGAGGCGCGGATGCGGGTGAGCTGGGCGGCAGCCTCGCCAACGAAGGCACTGGCCGACTCGCGCTCGGCGCTCGACGCCATCGAAACGCTGCGCGGCAAGCAGCAGGGATCGACGATCACGGCAGAGCTGTTCTCGACCTGGTCGGACGACTACTACTGGCTGTCGGGGCGACTTCTCGAGAGCGCGATGGCCGGGCCAACTCGCGAGGGTTTGGAGCATGCCTTTGACGTCACGGAACACATGCGCGCACGGACCCTTCTGGACGTCCTCTCGGCCGCTCACGCGGCCCCGTCGCCCAACCTTCCGGCTTTCGCTCCTCTGGCGGAGGTTCAGAGTGCCCTTGCCGGCGACGAGGCTCTGCTCTCCTTCCAAATTGCTCCTTGGCGCGATTGGGCCGAGGACTTCGGCGGCGGCTCGTGGCTCATCGCCGTCACCCGCGACGGACGCCGCGTCTACAGGCTGGCAGATCGCGTCGATTTGCGCCAGGAGATCGCTGCCTTCATCAACCTTTTCAAGCGACGGAACGGCGCGGAGACCGCGGCCGCCGTTCAGCTCTACGGCGAGCTCCTGAGCCCGGCGCTCGCCGAGCTGCCGCCGGATGTCCGCAAGCTGATCATCGTGCCCGACGACGCGCTCGACCTCCTCCCCTTCGCCGCTCTCCGCGCCGCGCCGCAGGCGCCTCCGCTGGCCATCCGCTACCAGCTTTCCTTCGTTCCCTCCGCGACCCTCTGGTTGCGCTGGCGGCGGGATCCGCCCCGCCTCGGAGAGGTGCCTGCCCTCGCTCTCGCCGATCCTCCCTTCCCTGTCCCGCCGGAGGAGCCGTTACGACCCGTGCTGACGGCCGAGCGCGGAGGCGTCGCCGGAACCCTGGCGCGGCTCCCCCCTCTCCCTCTGGCGCGGGAAGAAGCCATGGACGTCGTCGATCAGCTCGGCGGCGGAAGTTCCCTGCGGCTGGGAGAGGCGGCTTCCGAGCCCTTCTTGAAGGGCGCGCTGCTGGAGCGGTTCGGGCTCATCCACTTCGCCACCCACGCGATCGTCGATCGGCGGAATCCCGAGAACTCGGCCGTCGTCCTGGCGTCGGGGACCGGCAAGGACGACGGGTTCCTCGAGGTGCACGAGATCGTCGACCTCAAGCTCAAGGGGCGGATCGTCGTGCTCTCCTCCTGCGACACGGCCGCCGGCACCCTGCTGCGCGGCGAAGGGGTGCTGAGCCTCGCCCGGGCGTTCTTCCAGGCCGGCGCCTATACCGTCGTGGGAACGCTCTGGCCGCTGCGCGACGATGACGGACAGGCGCTCTTCGAGCGTTTCTACCGTCACTTGAGCGAAGGAGCCTCGGTGGCGGCGGCGCTGCGCGCTGCGCAGAGCGACCGCATAGCGGCCGGCGCTCCCGCCACCGCCTGGGCCGGCCTCGTGGTCCTGGGCGACGGCGACCTGGTGCTCCTGCCCGGGGGTCGGAGCTGGCTGGACCGCTACCGCTGGCGGCTCGCCGGCGCGGGTTTGGCGGCACTGGCCGGTCTCGTCCTGCTGGCGGCGGCGCGGCGGCGCCGGACCTGAGCCGGCGCGGCGTTCAGGCCGGCGGCGCGATGCCCAGGTAGGAGCACGCCGCCCGCAGCGTGTTCCAGAGGTTGTTCGAATCGCGCGCGAACGAGCGCCCGAACAGCTCCTCGGCCTTGGCGCGGTCGCCCTTCAACTGGTAGTAGGCGCCGATCTCGGCCAGCCAGTCCTCGTCGTCGGGAGAGAGCTTGAGGACCTTGTCGAAGGCGGCCTTCGCCTTGTCCCACTCGTTGGCCTCCCAGTAGACGCGGCCGATGCGGATCCAGTCGCCCCCTTCTGCCTTCTTGCCGGTGACCGCGTCGAAGATCGCCTGCCCCTCGGCCTTCTGGCCCGAGAGGTAGTAGACCCGGCCGACCGCGATGTTCTCCCAGCTCCCCTTGTCGGCAATCCGCTTGGCGATGGGCAGGAGCGCCGCACCGGCCTCCTTCGGCGGCTTGCCGGCATAGATGCTGGGATCGATGGGCGCTTTCTTGGCGGCCGCCGCCCCCACCACGGTCCCCAGCACGAAGGCCACGGCGATGACGAGAATCCAACCCTTGTTCTTCATATCGTCTCCTTGAAATGTAAACCTATGATCGACTTCGACATTCTACCTGGGCTGTTACACTGCCAAGAAGCATGCACCGGATCGACGTGATCGACGAGGGCCGCGCGGCGTCGCATCTGGCGGTCCGCTTCGATCGTCCGCGCGCCGACGTCGCTTCGCACCTCTCTTTCCTCTATCTCCACGGCTTCGGCTCCGACCAGTCGGGAGAGAAGGCCGAGTTCTTCCGGCGGCGGGCGGTGGAGAGCGGCTTCGGCTTCTGCTCGTTCGACTTCCAGGGCCACGGGCAATCGGGCGGGACGATGCGCGACCTCACCCTGTCGCGGAACCTGGACGATGTCTCCCGCGTCCGCCGCTTCCTCGCCGAGCGCGGCTGCGAGCGCATCTGCCTCCTCGGCTCGTCGATGGGCGGCGGTACCGGGCTCTGGTTCGCCGCCCTCCATCCCGGAGAGGTGGTGGCCGGGCTCCACATCGCGCCGGCCCTGCATCTCGACCGCGCCCTCGTCGCCTGGGCCGGCCCCGAGCGGGCGCGGGCCTGGCAGGAGACCGGCGCCATCCACTTCGAGAACGATCTCGTCTCCTGCAAGCTCGGCTGGGGACTGATCGAGGATCTCCGCGCCCATCCCGCCGAGGACCTCCGGAGCCGCCACCGTACGCCCGCTCTCCTCCTGCAGGGGAAGAAGGACGACTCCGTCCCCTGGCAGGGCGTCGCCGACTTCGCCGCCGGCTGCGCTTGCGAGGAGATCGAGCTCCACCTCTTCGCCGACGGCGATCACCGCCTGACCGACCGCAAGGAGCGCCTGTGGGACCTCATGACGGAGTTCCTGCGCGGCCGCGGCCTGGTTTAGGTCATCACTCCGCGAAGTCGAGGATCATCTCCGTCCACATCTTGCCCGGGATGTCGTCGCGGGTGGCGGGCTGAAAGCGGGTGCGCCGCGCGGCGTCCACCGCGGCCTCCCCGAAGCCGAGGCCGGGAGGCCCGCCCTTGCGCACGATGGCCTCGACGACCCTGCCCTCCTCGTCGACCAGGAGGGCGAGGCGGACGCTGACCTTCTGTCCGCTGCCGCGGGCGGCGGCGGGGTAGGCGTAGTGGGGCAGGTCGAGCGGAACCGGTTCCGAAACTCCCGGACCGGCGCGGATGAGGTCCCCGCGCTTCATCGGGTCCGGAGGCGCCGCGGGCTCCTCGGGGAGGACGGTCCGCGAGGACTGCTCATGACGCGACCCACGGCTCGACCCATTGCTCGACGTGGCTTCGCTCCGCGCCGGAGCTGTCGGAGCAGGTTTCTCGGCCGCGGGAGCGGCGGGCAGGACCGCCGCCGGCAAGGCGGCATGGGCAGCGGCCCTTGCAGGGAGCGCCGGGGGCGCCGGAAGGGGCGGGCTCCCTGACGCCGGCGGAGTGACCGCCGGCTCGCCCTGTCGCA
>DATNKQ010000511.1:0-10858 GCA_035603315.1 Thermoanaerobaculia bacterium | reverse complement strand
CCGCCGCTGCCGCCGATCGCCCCCGCCGACCGCGACGGCGACCGCCCACCCGCGGCGACGTTGCCCAGCGCCTGGCGCAGCAGCCCCATCGACTGCTCGCCGAAGCCGGAGGTCGACCACTGGATGCTGGGGACGGCGCCGCCGGCCATCGCCGGCCGCAGGGCCGCCAGCTGGCGCGCCAGGAGGTCGGCGGGGACGCGGCCGGCGGCGATGTCGGAGACGCCGACCGGCGGCAGGGGCGGGGCGGGCGGCGGCAGGGGAGAGTCGGGCCCGCCGCGCCCCGGCCCGGAGAGCCGGCGCATCGACTCGATGGGGGTGATGCCGGCGATCGCCTCGTGCGAGAAGGGCCAGCTGAACGCCACCGCGCCGGCGAGCCGGCCGTCCAGGAAGACCGGGCTGCCGCTCATGCCGGCGATCACCCCGCTCTTCTCCAGCCCTTTGCCGGTCAGGCGCGCCAGGATGTAGCTGTTGTCGGGGGTGACGTTGCGCATCACCCCCACGACCTCGACCTCGAAGCGCTCCGGGCTGCCGCCGGCGAAAACCGAGAGGCCGTAGCCGCGCTGGCCGGCCCGCACCTCCTGTAGCGAGATCGTCGGCAGCGCCGTGGGGGCGAGGATGGCGCGCTGGGGCGGCGGGGTCGACTGGGGCGGCGGCGCCGCGGAGAGCGCGGCGGCGAGGAGACCGGAGAGGAGGGCGAGTGGCAGGATGATGGGTGAACGTCGCATGAAAATTTTCCCTTCGTCAGGAGCCGCGCGGGCTCCGTCGATCCGTGTACGTACTCACAACACCGGAGCTCACCGGTTTCTTCACCCGGCGAGCAGCTCCCGCAGGCGCGCCTCCGGAAAGCTCCCTGCCCGCACCACCCGGAGGCCCGCCGCCGTCCACTCGACGACCGTCGAGGGGGGGCCGCCGGGCAGGACGCCGTCGTCGATCACCACGGCGTCGAATCCCGCCAGCAGCTCGGCGGCGGCCCGCGGCGCCAGGATGGGCGCGCCGCCGCTCGGGTTGGCGCTCGTCGCCGTCAGCCCCATCCCCAGCGCGGCCAGGAGGCTCCGCAGCCGTTCATGGGCCGGGACCCGGACGGCGAGCCTGCCCGTCCCCGCCGCGGCCGGCAGCGGGCGCGCGAGCGGCAGCAGCACCGACAGCGGTCCCGGCCAGGCTGCCGCCAGCCGCTCCAGTATAGGGAGGTCGGGATCGATCCCCAAGCCGGCGAGCTGCCCGCGGCCAGCGATCACCACCGGCAGCGGCTTGCCCGCCTCCCGTCCCTTGACCGCATAGACCGCCGCCACCCCTTGGGCGTTCCGGGGATCGACCGCCAGGCCGTAGCTCGACTCGGTGGGGATGGCCAGGATGCCGCCCCGCGCGAGGAGGTCGACGAGCGGCGCCACGGGGTCGCCCCAGCGCCAGAAGGGGGGGAGCGGAGCCGCAGCCGCCATCAGCGTCAGGGGCGTCAGGGGCGTCAGCGCCGGCCGCGGGCGGCGCCGGCGATGAGCTCCTGGGCGTGGGAGAGGGAGAGGGGGGTGACCTTCCTGCCGGCCAGCATGCGGGCGACCTCCTCCACCCGCGCCGGCGCCGGCAGCTCCTCGACCGCCACGCTGGTGCGCCCGGCCGCCACCTCCTTGCTGACCTTGAAGTGGAGGTCGGCGTGGCTCGCCACCTGCGGGAGATGGGTGACTGCGAGGATCTGGCCGCCGCGCGCCAGGCGCTGCAGCTTCCTGCCCAGGGCCGCCGCCTCGGCGCCGCCGACGCCGGCGTCGACCTCGTCGAAGACGAGGGTGGGCCGGGCCGTCTCGTCCTCGCCGCGCGCCGCCAGCTGCAGGGCGAGGTAGATGCGCGACAGCTCGCCGCCGGAGGCGATCTTCGCCAGCGGCCGCTCCTCCTCGCCGAGGTTGGGGGCGAAGAGGAAGACCACCTGGTCGATGCCGTGCGGGCTCCCTTCGATCGCCTGGCCCGCCTCGCTCAGCAGCGGGCTGCCGGCCCGCGGCCGGCGCTCCAGGCGGACGGCGAGCCGCGCCCGCCCCAGCCCGAGGTCGGCGAGCTCCGCGGCGATCCGGGCGGCGAGCTCGCGGCCCCATTCGGCCCGCCGCGCCGACAGCGCCAGGGCCAGCGCGCGGTAGCGGCCGAGCGCCTCGGCCGCCCGCGCCGCCAGGTCCTCGGTGTCCAGGGCGTCGCCGGCGAGCTCGGCAAGCTCGGCCTCGATCTCGCGCCGGAACGCCAGCACCTCGGCGGAGCCGCCGCCGTACTTCCGGCACAGGCGCTCGACCAGGGCGAGGCGCTGCTCGACCTCGTCCAGCCGGCCGGGATCGGCGGGCAGCGCGTCGAGCCGGCGGCGCAGGGCGGCCGCCACCTCGTCGGCGCGGATGCGGAGCTCCTCGAGCTCGACCCCCCACTCCCCCGCCGACGGCTCCCACTCCTCGACCTCGGAGAGGAGCGAGCGGCTCTTCGCCAGCCGCTCGGCCGCCGAGCCCTCCTCCTCGAAGAGGAGCGCGAAGGCGGTCCCCAGGGCGCGGGTGATCGCCTCGGCGTGGCGCAGCACGTCGCGCTCGCTCTTCAACGCCAGCTCCTCGCCGGCGGCGAGCCGGGCGTCGTCGATCTCGGCGGCCTGGAAGCGCAGGAGGTCGAGGCGTTCGCGGCGCATGCGGTCGCCCCCCGCCAGGCGCTCGAGGCGCGCCGCCAGGCGCTGGTGCTCGGCGAAGGCGGCGGCGACCTCGGCGAGAAGGCGCTCGGCCTCGGCGCCGCCGCTCCGGTCCAGCCAGACGCGCTGCAGCTCGGGATCGACGAGGCCGAGCTCGTCGCGCTGGCCGTGGATGCGCAGGAGGTGGGGGGCGAGGTCGGCCAGCAGGCGCAGGGTGGTCGGCTGGTCGTTGACGAAGACCCGGTTGCGGCCGCTCCTGGCGATCTCGCGGCGGACGAGGATCTCGTCGCCCTCGACCTCGACGCCCGCCTCGGCGAGGAGACCGCGCAGGCCCTCGCTCGAATCGCCGGGGAGGTCGAAGACGCCCGAGACGGTCAAGGTCTCGGCGCCGCTCCGGATGAGCTCGGCGCTCGCCCGCACCCCGGCCAGGAGGGCCAGCGAGTCGACGACGATCGACTTGCCGGCGCCGGTCTCGCCGGAGAGGACGTTCAGCCCCGGCCCGAATTCGACCGCGGCGGCGGCCAGGACGGCCAGGTTCTTGACGTGGAGCTCGCGGAGCACGTTGGCATATCCTACCGCGATGCGCCGCCAGAACCGCCCGCTCGTCCGTACCCTCGCGCTCCTCCCGCTCAAGCCGCTGATCGTGCTCGCCTCGCTCTTAGCGGCCGGCACCCTTTTCGCGCAGCCGCAGAAACCCGCGGCGAAGCCGGAGGGAGCCGCACATCCCGGCGCGCCCGCCGCGGCGATCCCGGCGATCGCGGTGCCCGAGGCCATGGCCGTCCAGGGCATCCCGCCCATCCCGCGGCAGAAGGTCGTCGCCCTCACCCCCTACGAGAACATTCGCACGGCAGTCCTCGCCGGCTGGCACCCGCGCGAGCGGCGCCTGCTCATCCGCACGCGCTTCGCCGATACCGTGCAGCTCCACGAGGTCGCCTTCCCCCTGGGGGCCCGCACCCAGCTCACCTTCCTCGACGAGCGGGTGGGCGACGGCGCCTACCGGCCGAGCGATCCCGAGCAGATCGTCTTTGCCTCCGACGAGGGCGGGGCGGAGAACTACCAGCTCTACCTCCTGGACCGTCGCAGCGGCCGCGTCCGCCGCTTCACCGACGGCGTCCACCGCTGGCTGTCGCCCCTGTGGTCGCGCGACGGCCAGCTCCTCGCCTACGTCGGCAACGCCCGCAACGGGCGCGACTTCGACCTCTACGTGGCCGATCCGGCGGTGGCCGCCAGCGAGCGCAAGGTGGCCGAGCTCAAGGGCGCCTGGACGCCGCTCGACTGGAGCCCCGACGGCCAGCGGCTGCTCCTCCTGGAGGAGATCTCGGCCAACGAGAGCTACCTCCACTGGGTCGACCTGGCGACCGGCGCCGTCCACCTCCTCCCGCCCGCCGAGCCGGGGGGCGCGCGGGGACGGGGCGAGACCATCGCCTACAGCGGCGGCCGCTGGTCGAGCGACGGCGCCGCCGTCTACACCGCGAGCGACGCCGATGGCGACTTCCTCCGCCTCCTGCGATTGGATCTTGCAAGCGCCAAGTGGAAGGTGCTCTCCGGCAGCCTGGCCTGGGACGTCGAGTCGTTCGACCTCTCCCGCGACGGCGCCCTCCTCGCCTACTTCGCCAACGTCGAGGGGACGAGCCGGCTCCATCTGTTGGACACCCGGTCGGGCGCCGAGCTCGCCACCCCCGAGCTGCCGGCGGGGGTGGCCGGCGGGCTGGCCTTCCGGCCCGGCAGCCACGAGATCGGCTTCCAGATCTCCTGGGCGCGCTCCCCCGCCGACGTCTACAGCTACGACCCCGACAGCGCCCGCCTCGAGCGCTGGACGGCGAGCGAGACGGGCGGCCTGGCCCTCGCCGGCTTCGCCCTGCCGGAGCTCGTCCGCGTCCCCACCTTCGACGGCACGGTGGTCGCCGGCAAGCAGGTGCCGCGCGTCTTCCGCGCCTTCCTCTACCGGCCGCCGGCCGACCGCTTCCCCGGCTGGCGCCCCGTCTACGTCAGCATCCACGGCGGCCCCGAGGCGCAGTTCCGCCCCGAGTTCCTGGGCAGCAACAACTACTTGCTGAACGAGCTGGGGGTGGCCATCGTCTTCCCCAACGTGCGCGGCTCGGCGGGCTACGGCAAGACCTTCCTGAAGCTCGACAACGGCATGAAGCGCGAGGACTCGGTGTCGGACATCGGCGCCCTGCTCGACTGGATCAAGACCCAGCCGGGGCTCGACCCCTCGCGGGTGATGGTGGGGGGCGGCTCCTACGGCGGCTACATGTCGCTCGCCACCCTCGTCCACTACAGCGCCCGCCTGCGCTGCGGCTACGAGGCGGTGGGGATCAGCAACTTCGTGACCTTCCTGGAGCACACCCAGGAGTACCGCCGCGACTTGCGGAGGGTCGAGTACGGCGACGAGCGGGACCCGCGGATGCGCGCCTTCCTGGAGAGTATCGCGCCCGCGGCCCACGCCGACCGCATCACGGTGCCGCTCCTCGTGGCGCAAGGGGCGAACGACCCCCGCGTCCCTCTGGGCGAATCCGACCGCATGGTCGCCGCGGTGAAGGAGAAGGGCGTCCCGGTCTGGTACATGGTGGCCGGCAACGAGGGCCACGGCTTCGCCAAGAAGACCAACGCCGACTACCAGCGGGCCGTCCTCTACGAGTTCATGGAGAGGTATCTGCTGCCCTAAGCCTGCGCTGCTCTAAGCCTGCGCCTCGGCCGCGTAGACGCCCACCCGGTTGCGGCCGCTGCGCTTGGACTGGAAGAGGGCGCGGTCGGCGGACTGGTAGAGGTCGTGGGGGATCTTCATGCCGCCTTGCAGCTCGGCGACGCCGAAGGAGCAGGTGACGGGGATCTTCGCCTCGCCGTAGCGGTAGTCGAGCGCCGCGACGCGGTCGCGGAGCTTCCAGGCCAGCGCCTCGGCGCCCTGCCCGGCGGTCTCCGGCGCCAGGATGACGAACTCGTCCCCGCCCACCCGCGCGAACACCTGCTCGGGGCGCAGCAGCTCGCGGGTCAGCGAGGCGATCTGCTTCAGGACGAAGTCGCCGCACAGGTGGCCGTAGGTGTCGTTGACCTGCTTGAAGTCGTCGAGGTCGAAGATGACGAGCGACAGCGGCCGCTCGTGGCGCACGGCGCGGGCGAACTCGCGCGCCAGCTCCTCGTCGAACTTGCGCTTGTTGTAGATCTCGGTCAGCCCGTCGCGCGCCACCAGCTCGTAGATGGCCAGGTGATAGGCGCTCTCGACGTCCTGCTCGTGGAGGAACTTGAAGTGGACGGCGGCGGTCTGGAAGCGGTCGCCGCTGCGCAGCGTCGTCCGCGCCCGCACCGGGATGCCGTTGACGTAAGTGCCGTTGGTGCTCCCCAGATCCTCCACGGTGACGGCGGCGCCCAGGTAGCGGAGGCGGGCGTGCTTGCGCGAGATCGACATCACCTCCGGCAGGCTGATGCCCACCGCCGCCGAGCGCCCGATCTCCAGGCTCGAGCCCGGCGACAGCCGATAGCGCGAGCCCAGGCGCTGGCTCTCGGGATGGGCGATGAGGATGATGTCGGCCTCGACCTCGGTCTCCCCCAGGCCGTGCCGGCCGCGGCCGCGGGTGGCGTTCTCGTAGCTCTGCGTCGTGCCGCTCTCGTGGAGGGCGGAGATCTCGAGGTCGTCCGTATCGGTGTCCTTGGGGCTGCGCGACGGCTGGTCCTGGTTTTCCATGGCGCGGCGGCGGCAGGATGGAGGATGGGTTCAGCGCCTCGACTCGGTCAGGCAGGTCCGGACGAACGGGACGAGGATCTGCATTAATCTTACCATGGGGGAAAGGAACGCGTAGAAGGGCGGCCACAGGGGGCCGCCCCTACCGCGACATCCCTGGCCTCACAGGGCGGCCACGGGGGCCGCCCCTACAGGTATTGCAACCTTCCCGATCTAGCGGTTGTAGGCGCGGCCCCCCGCAGGTATTTCATCATCCCCGGTCTCGTGGCTGTAGGGGCGGCCCCCCGTGGCCGCCCTCGACTTATCGCCGGGAGACCAGGGCGCGCAGCACGTGGCGGGCGACCTCGGGGTTCTCCCGCAGGCGGCGCATCGAGTAGGGATACCAGTCGGGGCCGTAGGGCACGTAGATGCGGAGGCGGTGGCCGGCGGCCAGGAGGATGCGGCCGAGCTGTGGGTCGACCCCGAAGAGCATCTGGAACTCGTAGCGGTCGCGGGCCAGGCCGCGCCCGTCGAGGAGCGCCGACGCCCGCTCGACCAGATACTCGTCGTGGGTGGCGATGGCCGGGTAGACCCGCTGGTCCAGGAGCTTCTCCAAGGCGGCGACGTAGTTGGCCCGCACCGTCTCGTAGCCCTTCCAGGCGATCTCCCGCGGCTCGACGTAGATCCCCTTGCAGAGGCGCACGCTGGCCCCTTCGCGGGGCAGCCCGGCGATGTCCGCCAGGGTGCGGCGCATGTAGGCCTGGAGCACCACCCCGAGGTTGCCGTGCCGCGCCTGCAGCTCGCGATAGATGCGCAGGGTGGCGTCGATGCAGGTGTGGTCCTCCATGTCGATGCGGACGAAGTTGCCGTGCGTGCCGGCGGCGGCGGCGATGCGGTCGACGTTGTCGCGGCAGAACGATTCGTCGATCTTCAAACCCAGGAGGGTCAGCTTGATGGAGACGTTCGAGTCGAGCTTCTCGCGGTCGATGGCCGCGAACACCCGCACGTACTCGTCGACCGCCGCCAGCGCCTTCTCCCGCTCGCTCACCTCCTCGCCGAGGACGTCGATGGTGCCCATCGCTCCCTGGGCGTTCAGCCGCCGCACCACCTCGACCGCCTGCTCCAGGGTCTCGCCGGCGACGTAGCGCGAGGCCACGCGGCCGACGATGGCCTTGGGGACCAGCGGCAAGGTGGTCACCAGCAGGCGATTGAACGCACTCATGGGTCGCTTGGGGCGGCGCGGGACGGGGGGATCAGGCAGGCGGCAGCGCGATGTCGGAGGGGGCGGGGGCGGGGACGGGCTCGTCCCGCACCCAGCGGACCGCCTTCGAGCAGCTGCAGGCGCCGCCCACCCGGCGCAGGGCCGGCATGCGGCCGGTGGCGTCGGCGATCGTCACCTCGCCCCGGTGGACGCGGGTCAGCAGCTCCACGTACTCCCGGAAGTCGCGGCCCGCGAGATAGGACTCCGGCAGCTGCTCGGCCAGGTGCTTGAGGTAGAGGGCGAGGTCGGTGAAGGTCTCGCCTTCGACGCCGACCAGGGTGAAGGCGGGCACGCCGCGGCGGCGGAAGAAGTCGCCGTGCGGCAGCCTCAAGAGGTCGTCGAAGCGGATGCCCTCCCGCGTCTCGCGGTCGGCCAGCACCTCTGTGACGAGCGTCTCGGCGGCGGCGCGCGACAGCCGCTTGACCCGCGCCCGCACGTAGCGCAGGTTGAGATCGTGCAGGAGGCGGCCGACCTCCTCGCGGTAGAGCCGCTGCGACTCGGCGTTCTTCATCGGCTTCAGGCCGAAGCGCACGTTGGTGCCGCCGCCGCGCTCGTCGCCGAACATTTCGAGGCCGCGCGGCAGCCACTTGTTGACCGCCCGCCGCAGCACGTCCATGGTGACGTAGACGTCGCCCTGGGCGGCGCTCTTCACCCAGCGGCGCATGGGCACCACCCCCGCCGCCAGGTGGAAGGCCTCCTCGCGCAGCATCTTCGGCATGCTCTCCGCCATCGGCTTGTAGGCGCTCACCTTCTGCATGGCGAGCTGGTACTTGCCGACGCGGTCGATGAGCGCGCAGAAGACTACGTTGTCGACGAAGGAGTCGAAGTCGATGTTGAAGGCCCCCAGGAGGTGCGAGCCGGTGTTCATGGACAGGATGTCCTCGAACATTTCGGCGCTGGTCTCCTTGGAGACGCTCGTCCAGTCGTCCTCCACCAGGAGGTGGAGCATCTGGTAGCCGTGGCGCAGCTCCTCCGCCATCATGCGGAGGATCCAGAACTGCTCCTCCTCGTCCTGGGCGCGGGCGAGGGTCAGCCGGTGCTGCTGGATGGAGCCGAACTCGGTCGAGGCCTGGGCGCGGAGGGCGCCCAGCACGTGGTGGGCCTGCTCGGGGACCATGTCGGCGGCGCGGGTGTACTTCGGCCGCCCCTTCCACTCGCCGCACTCGATCTCGTCGCACATCCCCATCTCGCGGTAGGCGCAGAGCTCGAAGCGGGGTTCGTGGGGGAACCCCTTCTCCCAGTTCTCCATCAGGAAGCCGTAGTCGGGGATGTAGGCGTCCCGCCAGCTCTCGACGGCCTGGTGGAACTTCTTGGGCAGTGTGGCAGTCCTGACGCTCATCCTCATCTCCTACGGTGTCTCTACTGTCTCTACAGGGGCTTGACGAACGGCCGCAGGGTCGACGGCTGGAATCCGAGAGAGCGGAAGAAGCCGCCGATCTCCGCCATCTCCTCGTCGACCAGGGTGCGGACGCTCTTCGCGCCCTCGTCCCTGAAGTGGTCCAGCATCGCCTCCAGCATGAGCCGGCCGATGGCCTGGCCGCGATGCTGGGGGTCGACCCCCAGCACCTCGACCCAGGCGGTCGGCTCCTCGAGGCCGAAGTCGCCCGATCTCACCTCGCCGAGCATGAAGCCGACGACCCTGCCGCCCACCTCGGCGACCACCGAGGCCTCGGGGTCGCGCCGCAGGTAGTAACCGATCCGCCGCTCCCAAACTTCCGGCCGATAGCTGCCGCCGATCTTCTCGTCGATGCCGGTGATGGCGTCGATGTCGAGCTCGTCGACGGGCCGGATATGGATCGCGGAGGCGGTTTCAGGCATGGGGATCGGCGCTTCGAGGCGGCCGAGCCGCGCCGCCCGCCGATTGTAGCGGTTCGACCTGGAGGGCGCAAAGCGGAGCGCACCGCGGCCAGAGGCGGTAGGATTCTCGCGATGCCCGCTCCGACCCTCACCCTCCGCCAGCTCAACCGGGCGACCCTGGCGCGGCAGATGCTGCTGCGGCGCGAGAGGACGACGGCGCTGGCGGCGATCGAGCGCTTGGCCGGATTGCAGGCGCAGCTGGCGCGGCCGCCGTTCGTCGGCCTCTGGTCGCGAGTCGCGGGTTTCCGGCGCGAGGACCTCACCCGCCTGCTGGCGAGCCGCGAGGTGGTGCGGGCTACGGCGATGCGCGGCACGCTGCACCTCTTGAGCGCCCGGGACTACGTGCGCCTGCGGGCCTCCCTGCAGCCGATGCTCGACCGCGGCATGCAGTCCATCCTCAAGGAGCGCGCAGGCGCGCTCGACATCCCGGCGCTCGTCGAGGAGGCGCGCGCCTTCTTCGCCGCCGAGCCGCGGACCTTCGAGGAGCTGCGCGACCATCTCCTGGAACTCCATCCGGGGGGCGACGAGCGGGCGATGGGCTACGCCGTGCGCACCCACCTGCCGCTCGTCCAGGTGCCGGCGGACACCCCCTGGGGCTATCCCGGGACTACGGACTTCGCCGTCGCGGAGGCCTGGCTGGGCGAGGCCGCGGACGCCGGCGATCCGGCGCCGCACGCCCTCGCGCTGCGCTACCTGGCGGCCTTCGGACCGGCGAGCGTCGCCGACGTGCAGGCGTGGTCGGGACTGCAGGGGCTGCGGGCGACGCTCGAGGACCTGCGGCCCGATCTCCTCTCCTTCCGGGACGAGCGCGGCAAGGAGCTCTTCGACCTCCCCGACGCCCCGCGTCCCTCCCCGGACGTCCCCGCGCCCGCGCGCTTCCTCCCCGAGTACGACAACCTGATCGTTTCCCGCGCCGACGCCCGTTTCGTGGCCGAGCGCGATCGCAAGTCCATCTTCCTCCCCGGACTGCGCGTCCTGCCGACCTTTCTCGTCGACGGCTTCGCCGCCGGCACCTGGAAGGTCGAGCGGAAGAAGGCCGCGGCGGCGCTCCTGCTGCAACCCTTCGCGGCGCTGCCGAAGGCAGCGCGGGAGGAGCTCGCCGCCGAGGGGGAGGCGCTGCTGCGCTTCGTGGAGAGCGACGCGGCGAGCTTCGAGGTGCGGTTCGCGCGCGTGGTAAACTAAGGTATCCATCTAATCTACCCAGGATAGGGGGGCTGCGCGGATCGGACCTGCCGCGACGGAGAGGGCCAACATGAAGAAGAATCGGTGCGTCGCTCGAACTCTGCTGCTCGGCTCCATATTCTGGCTCTCCGGGACCTTCGCCGGCTCTCGCGCCTTCGCCGACCCGGCGGGCTCACCTGCCGCCGCTTGGTGGAGCGACCCGCGCGCGGCCGGAGCAGACGTGGCGAAGAACCCCAAGCTCGCCGATCACCTCGCGCGGCTCGCC
>DATNKQ010000508.1:0-3077 GCA_035603315.1 Thermoanaerobaculia bacterium | reverse complement strand
TTCAAGGGATCGCCCGCCATAGGCGTGTCGGACTGCCGGGTGGAGGAAGCCGCCATCGTGCGCAGGACTGCCAGAGACTCCGGGCTCTCTCGCGCCGGCGGGAAGGCGAGGGCAAAGAACGACACCGGGTGGACCTCGAGGACCTCCAGGATCTCCAGGAGGTGACCCAGCTTGATCTCGATCCTCCGGGTCAGCAGGCGGCTAATGTAGCCGACTCCCCAGCCGAGCCGACGTTCGATCTCTCTCGCGCTCCTCTTCGAGGTCTTGAGGAGAGTCCTCAAGGCTGCGACACAGGCTTCGGAGCCTAACATTGCATTTTTGTCCATATTCATAGTCAGATGTTAAATAAATCGCAACGAACTGTCAAATTCAGCCACAACTACCGCCGAAGCTCGCCATCGCTAGTGCAGAACGTGAAGAAAGATAGGAAGCGCGAGGTTGCCCAGGTACTGCTCAAGGAGGGGCCGAACCTGGCCCCAGCTCAGCTTTTCCGCAGCCACATCCCAGGGCGGGGAAGGCAACGGAGGTGATCCCGAGCCTGTGGTGATCCTCGCGAAAGCGGCGGAGGCCGGCCTCGATGTAGGCGAGGGTCGAGGGGAGCTGCCAACGCGTCTTGGTCGGGAGGTTCAAGACCCAGCGGTCGGGGCCGCGCCAGAGCATGAGGGTGCCGACCGACAGGCGGCCGGACCTGCAGAGGTCCTGGTACTCGCGAAACATCGCCGGG
The DNA here is from genome assembly GCA_035603315.1 of Thermoanaerobaculia bacterium. Lineage (GTDB taxonomy): Bacteria > Acidobacteriota > Thermoanaerobaculia > Multivoradales > UBA5704 > DATNKQ01. The sequence goes on along the minus strand of DATNKQ010000508.1, from coordinate 2,353 downwards.
TAGCGGGAGCGGAAGATCTTGGCGAGACCAGCCCCCAGGACGCCCACCGTGTTGACAGGATTGACGAGAGTCTGGGCGGGGGAGCTGAAGAGGTCGGCGTCGAGATAATGGATTCCGTGGGCTCGCAAGTCGATGATACCTACGTTGCTGCAGCTCCTCTCGCTCATCACGATCTCCTCGTCGGACTCCCGAGAGGCCCGTCAGGGGCCTCTTACACCCTGATTCGCTCCCCTCAACTTCTGGGGGGCGGGGGCACGTGAGGGATCGCAGCGGAATCTCCCCGGGCGCCGTTCTGCCCGGGGAGATTGGAGCGTAGAGCCCGACCCCGGCCTCCTTCGGCCGGGGACACGCCCAAGAGGAGCCTTTCGGTAGAAGTTCGCGAGTCGAAGACTGTCCATCGGCCGCTTCTTCGGCCGTGAGGTTGCCGGCGGGGGAGGACCACCCGGACGAGGAGATCGTGCTTGCCGCCCTGAGGTCCTTGCCGGGAGCGGAGGCGACGCTCTTCTTCCACCTCCTCGGCTGCCGGCGCTGCGCCGCCCGGGCGCGGATCGAGCTGCAGCCGACCGCAGCCGGGCCTGGCGGCATTCGGGCGCCGGCCCGCGCGCTCGGGATCGAGTACGACGGCGTCCTGAGCCGGCGCGAAATAGCGGTCGGCAGGATGGTGGCAGAGATTGCGCGCCGGCGGGCGGCGGCGGAGTGGCAGGTGGCGAAGCTTGAAGCCGCCCCTCCGGAGAGCCATGCCGGGCTCATCCTCCAGGCGGCGCGCGAGGACGCCTGGGCAACCGCCGCGGTGCTCTTGGAACTGAGCCGCGCGGCGCTCCCGGGCGACCCACCGCGGGCCGAGGCCCTCGCCCGCCTCGCCGCCGTCGCAGCTGCCGAGATGGACGCCGCTGGGCAGCCGGTCCCGGCCGCCGAGCTGCAGTCGGAGGTGGCCTGCCAGGTGGCCGAGGCCTGCCGCCTGGGGGGCGGCCTGGAGCGGGCGGAGGAGGAGCTGGCCCGCGCCGCGGCACACCTCGACGACGCGGTCGATGGCATCGGCAGGGGGCAGTTCCGCGCCGGCCTGGCGCGCCTGCGGCGCGACCAGAGGCGGTGGGATGAGGCGCTGGCACTCTTCGCCCGCGCGGCCGACCTGTTCGAGCGGCACGGCAACGGACTCGACGCAGCTGTCGCGCTCGGCGACAAGGGCAAGCTCGAGCTGCGGATGTGGGAGCCAGCCGAGGCGTGGGAGAGCTTCGAACTCGCCGCCTCGCTGGTGCCGCGAGGCCCCGTGGCGCTCGCCTTGGGCCTCCAGCGGGGCCTCGCCTTAACCTGCGCGCTCGAGAACCACATCCCCCAGGCTTGGCAGATCCTCGCCGCGGCGAGCCGGCGCTTCCCGCCGGAGCCCGGCTCGCGCGAAGACCTGGAGCTGACGCTCGTGGGCGGCGAACTCTCCGAGAGCGAGGGCGACCTCCGCGGTGCCGAGCAGAAGGTCGCGGCAGCGTTCCAGGGCTTCCTCGCCCTGGGAGAGTGGCACGCCGCCGCCATCGCCGGCCTGCACGTGGCCCGGCTGCTCCTGGCGGCCGGCAGCACTGTGCGCCTGGAGCGGTTGATGGCGGACATGACGCCGGTCTTTGCCGCCCCGGGCATGAGCTCCGCCGTCCTCGACGCCCTCGGCAGGTTCCGATTGGCGGTGGCGGGGAAGGCGGCGAGAGTGCCGCTCGCCAGCGCGGTGCTCGATTACCTGAAGGTCGCACGCGGCAATCCCAGCCTACCGTTCGATGCGTCGGGGATCGCTGACGCCGTCGCCAAGCTCAAGAGCAGGTAAACCGCGATGGACGACCGGCGGGACGCCGCCCCGCGCAAACGCTCTCCGACGTTATTTGACGTCCTGCGGAAGCCCGACTCCGTGGGGAAGCGAGAGGGGTGCTGTCCCGCACAGAGCCTTATGCGCACTTAAATACTCAAGGGAGTATCGCGCAACCCCGACGGGTCGTTGACCGCCAACGAGAGGGCTTGAAGAGGCGGCGAATTCTTTTAACGTGGTATACTAAAACGATGTGATACGGCGTCGATTGCCGAACCCAAGGAACAGCGGAAGAGGAGAGTAGGAAGACGTGCTTGCGCAGTAGACATCTGTGGTGTATCATAAGTCACCGAAGCTCTGTACACGCCGGTTTCTAGGCTACTGAGGAGTCAAGAGGACATGCTCTTCTCGCGCTCGAAGGGGGTCGTGGGCCTCGACATCGGCAGCTCGGCGATCAAGCTCGTCGAGCTCCGCGAGAAGAAGGCGGGAGAGTTCCACCTCCAACGCCTGGGAGTGGAGGCGCTGTCCCCCGAGGCGATCGTCGACGGCTCCATCATGGACTCGTCGCTG
>DATNKQ010000502.1:0-11211 GCA_035603315.1 Thermoanaerobaculia bacterium | reverse complement strand
CGGCGCGGGCTGTTCCTCGGTTTCCAGCACCCCGAGGAGATCCCGGGCGTTTCGGTGCTCAACTTCTTGCGCCAGGCGATCGCCCGCCGCAAGGGGATCGACGACTTCTCGGTACTCGAGGTGCGCCTCGCCCTCATCGAGTGGACGAAGCGGTTGGGCATGGACAACGGGTTCCAGGAGCGATACCTGAACGAGGGCTTCTCGGGGGGCGAGAAGAAGCGCAACGAGATCTTTCACATGGCGGTCCTGGAGCCGCGCCTGGCCGTGCTCGACGAGACCGACTCCGGGCTCGACATCGACGCCCTCCGCATCGTCGCCGACGGCGTCAACTCGCTGCGCCGGGCAGACCGCGCCTTCCTCGTCATCACCCACTACCAGCGGCTCCTGAACTACATCGTGCCGGACGTCGTCCACGTTCTCGTCGACGGCCGCATCGTGCGCTCCGGCGGCAAGGAGCTCGCCCTCGAGCTCGAGGCCCGGGGCTACGTCTGGCTCGAGGACGAGGCGCGCGCGGGCGCCGCGGCGCCGGTGGGGGCCTGACCGCCATGGCGGCGACGGCTACGAGGGCGGCCCTGGCGGTGACGCCGGAGGTGGAGGAGACGGCGGCCTGGCTCGCCGAGTTCGCGCAGCGCGCGACGCGCCCGCCGACATCGGAGCCGGCGGCGATCGCGGACCTCCGTGAAGAGGCGATCGAGCGCTTCCGCGAGCTGGGCTTCCCCACCACCCGTCAGGAGGCCTGGCGGGCGACCAACGTGGCGGCGATCGCGCGCGGCGAGTTCCGTTCTCCAGCCGCGCCTGCGCGGGGAGAGGAGCGCGAAGACGACCTGCAGGCGGCCCAGCCATGGATCTTCCCCGCCGCGGCGACCTTGACCTTTCTCGATGGCCATCTGATCTCTGCCGAGCAGCCCCTGCAGGCGGGCCTGGTGGCGATGAGCCTCGCCCAAGCTCTTGCCGAGCGGCCTGATGAGGTCGCGGCCCATCTCGGCCGCCACGCGAGCTTCGAGAATCACAGCTTCGTGGCGCTCAACACCGCGCTGTGGCAGGACGGCGCCTACGTCCGCTTGGCGCCCGGCACGGTCGTCCGCGAGCCCATCCATCTCCTCTTCCTGTCGACGGGGAAGCCCGTCGACGGCGCCGCGCCCGTCACCTTCCCGCGCAACCTGCTGGTGATCGGCGAGAGCGCGCAGGCGACGGTCGTCGAGACATATGCCGCGCTCGACGGCCCGGAGACCCCGGAGACCAAGGGCCGCTACTTCACCTGCGCCGTCACCGAGCTCGTCGCCGGCCCCAACTCGGCAGTCGACCACTACAAGGTGCAGCGCGAAAGCCTGGGGGCCTTCCACCTGGCGACCTTCGAGGTCTGGCAGGACCGCAGCTCGACCCTCTCCTCGCACTCGATCGCCCTCGGCGGCGCCCTCGTCCGCAACGACGTCAACGCCACCCTGGACGGCGAGGGGATCGACACCCATCTGAACGGGCTCTACGTCGTCGGCGGCACCCAGTTCGTCGACAACCACATGCGGGTCGAGCACGCCAAGCCCCACTGCGCCAGCCACGAGCTTTACAAGGGGGTCCTCGAAGGCAAGGCCCGCGCCGTCTTCAACGGCCTCATCCACGTCCGCCACGGGGCGCAGAAGACGGACGCCAAGCAGTCCAATCGCAACCTCCTGCTCTCGCCCGAGGCAATCGCCAACTCCAACCCGCAGCTCGAGATCTTCGCCGACGACGTGCGCTGCACCCACGGCTCGACGGTCGGCCAGCTCGACGAGGACGCCATCTTCTACCTGCGCTCGCGCGGCATCGGCGCCGAGGCAGCGAAGAGCCTTCTGACCTACGCCTTCGCCAGCGACATCGTCGAGCGCGTCAAGGTCGAGCCGGTGCGCCGCGACCTCGAGGAGTTCCTCTTCCGCCGGCTGCCCGGGGGCGAGACCGTGCGCCAGGCGGTCTAGGGGGAAGCGTGGCGATCCGCCCGATCCCGGCAAGCACCGTGACTCCGATGGAAGCGGAGGCGCCGGCCCCGCCCTTCGACCTGGCGCGCGTCCGCGCCGACTTCCCCATCCTCGCCCGCGAGGTGCACGGCCGCCCGCTGGTCTACCTCGACAACGCGGCCTCGGCCCAGAAGCCGGCGGCGGTGATCGCGGCGGTGAGCCGCTTCTGCCGCGGCTCCTACGCCAACGTCGGGCGCGGGGTGCACGCGCTGGCGCAGGCGGCGACCGCCGAGTACGAGGCCGCCCGCCGCCGCGTGCAGCGCTTCGTCAACGCGGAGAGCCCGAGCGAGATCGTCTTCGTCCGCGGCGCCACCGAGGCGATCAACCTGGTGGCGGCGACCCACGGCCGGCAGCAGGTGGGCGCCGGCGACGAGGTGCTGTTGACCGAGCTCGAGCACCACTCGAACATCGTCCCCTGGCAGCTCCTCTGCGCCGAGCAGGGGGCGACGCTCCAGGTGGCGCCGATCGACGACCGCGGCGAGGTGATCCTCGAGGAGTTCGCGCGCCGGCTCTCCCCGCGCACCCGCATGGTCGCCGTCGCCCACGTCTCGAACGCCCTGGGGACCATCAACCCGGTGCGCGAGATGATCGCGCTCGCGCGGTCGCGGGCCCCCGGCGCGGCGGTGCTCGTGGACGGCGCCCAGGCGGCGCCGCACCTGGCGGTCGACGTCCGCGCCCTGGGCTGCGACTTCTACACGTTCTCCGGCCACAAGGTGTACGGCCCCAGCGGCGTCGGCGCGCTCTACGGCCGGGCCGAGCTGCTGGCTGCCATGCCGCCCTGGCAGGGCGGCGGCGGCATGATCCGCGCCGTCCGCTTCGCCGGCACCGAGTACGCGCCGCCGCCGCAGCGTTTCGAGGCCGGCACGCCGGCGATCGAGGCGGCGGTCGGCCTGGCGGCGGCCCTCGACTACGTCGAGCGTCTCGGTCTCGAAAACATCGCCGCCTGGGAGGGCGAGCTCCTGGCCTACGCCACCGCGCTCTTGGCTACCATCCCCGGCGTCCGCATCCTCGGCACGGCACGGGAGAAGGCGGCAGTGCTCTCCTTCGCCGTCGCCGGCGTCCACCCGCACGACGTCGGCACCCTCCTGGACGGCGAAGGAATCGCCGTCCGCGCCGGCCATCACTGCGCCCAGCCGGTCATGGAGCGCTTCGGCGTGGCGGCCACCACCCGCGCCTCCTTCGCCTTCTACAACACGGCGGCGGAGGCCGAGGCCCTGGCGGCCGGCGTCGCCCGGGTCGGGGAGCTCTTCCGGTGAAACGACCATGAGCGACCTGCGCGAGCTCTACCAGGAGATCATCCTCGACCATAACCGGCGGCCACGGAACTTCGGCGCGCTCAAGACGGCGAACCGCCGGGCGGAGGGCAACAACCCGCTGTGCGGCGACCAGATCACCCTCTATCTCGACGTCGAGGACGAGGTGATCCGGGACGTCTCTTTTGAAGGCAGCGGCTGCGCGATCTCGACCGCCTCCGCCTCGCTGATGACCGACACGCTCAAGGGCAAGACCGTCGCGGAGGCGCGCGACCTCTTCGCCCGCTTCCACGGCCTCGTCGCCGAGCCGCCCGCGGCGCCGGGAGGCGCCGACCCCGACCTCGGCAAGCTGGCAGTCTTCTCCGGCGTGCGCGAGTACCCGATGCGGGTCAAGTGCGCGACGCTCGCCTGGCACACGATGAAAGCCGCGCTCGAGAGCCGCGACCGCCCGGTCACCACCGACGAGGAAGGGGCCTGAGATGTCCGAAGGCATCGAAGAGCGGGTCGTCGCGGTCTTGAAGACGGTCTTCGACCCCGAGATCCCGGTCAACATCTACGAGCTGGGGCTGGTGTACGGCGTCGAGGTGGCGCCGGACGGCGCGGTCAAGATCGTCATGACCTTGACCTCCCCCGCCTGCCCGGTCGCGGGCTCGCTCCCCGGCGAGGTGAAGACCAAGGTCGAAGGCGTCGCAGGGGTGACGTCGGCCGAGATCGACCTCGTCTGGGACCCCGCCTGGAGCCCCAGCCTGATGAGCGAGGCGGCGAAGCTGCAGCTCGGCATGTTCTAAAAGACTTTCCGCGAATCCATTTTGAATCGGCGCGAATCCAGTTCGTTGCACGGACTGGATTTTCCCTTGTCAGGAGTGCTTCATCTCCTGCAAGAGTGATAAAGTCGGCTGCCGAGAGATCCTGGATCACTTCCAGGTCGCTCCCATCCGCAATGGACGCCGCCACCGCCGAGGACCTTGGCCAGGGTCCCGCCTCGATCGAGGAGCTGCTGCAGGAGCTGCGGCCGAAGATCCGGCGCCTGTTCGCCAGCTACCGCATCCCCCACCACGACGCCGAGGACATCCTGCAGGAGTCGCTGCTCGCCACCTTCCTCAACTGGGGGACGATCCGCAGCAAGGAGGGGTGGCTCCTCGTCACCCTCCGCCACAAGTGCTCGGTCTATTGGCGGGAGAAGCGGGGCAGCAAGGTGCAGGCCGTCGATCCCCCCATCCTCGAGCATCTCGCCGAGCCGCTTCCCGCCCCCCAGGAGCGCGCCGAAATGGTCTGGGACCTCAACCGGCTGGTGGTCGGGATGGAGGCTCGCCACCGGGCGCTCCTGCGCCTGCGCTACGGCCTGGGCCTGAGCACCGGCGAGGTGGCCGAGCGCCTGGGCTACAACGTCTCCAGCGTGCGCAAGCTCTCCTGCCGCTCGGTCGCCCGCCTGCAGAAGAAGGCCGAGGAGAAGCGAGGGACCGCGCCGCCCTAGTGTCGCCACCCCGCCCCCCGGAGGTGGATCGAAACCTGCATACTCAAACGTGCGATGGATCGCCCGACGCACGGCGCGAGCGCCCGGATGACCCGGAGCCGCCGGAGCCTGCGGGCAGACTGACGAACGGAGCGTGAAACCCATGTCCCAGCCCTCGTGGACGGCGAAGAGTGCCCGCCCCAATGTCCGGGCGGTCGAGGATCTGCCGTCCGAGAGCAACGATAGCGCCGAGAGCGGGAGGGCGGTGGGCAGCGGCGGCGAAGGGCGGCAGCAGGTCTACGGCATGGAGGCGATGAGCGCTCTCGCGGGCGGCATCGCCCACGTCTTCAACAACATGCTGACGGCGATCGGCTTCGAGACCGAGCTCGCGCTCGAGCATCTGGCCCAGAACGATCCCGCCCGCGAGCACCTGCGGGAGATCGAGAAAGTGGGCGAGCGGGGCGCCGTCCTCGCCCGCCAGCTCCTCGCCTTCAGCGGCAGCCAGGTGCTGCACCCCCGGCCGCTCCAGCTCAACGTCCTCCTGGCCGAGATGGCCGAGAACCTGCGTCGCCTGCTGGGCACCGGCATCGAGCTGACGACGGATTGCGATCCCGAGCTCGACCCGGTCGAGGTCGACCGCGAGCAGCTCGAGCAGGCGATCCTGAACCTGGCAGTCAACGCCCGCGAGGTGATGCCCCATGGCGGCGTCCTTTCCGTGCGGACGGAGAATTGCGAGCTGGCGGCGGCCGACCTCGCCAACCCCCTGCGAGCGGCGCCGGGCCGCTACGCGCGGCTGGCGCTGACCGACACCGGCACCGGGATGCGCGACGAGGTGCGGCGGCGGGTCTTCGAGCCCTTCTTCACCACCAAGACGGGGAACGAGCCGGCCGGCCTCGGCCTGTCGAGCGTCTACGGCATCGTCACCCAGAGCGGCGGCCAGATCGAGGTCCTTAGCGAGCCCGGCAAGGGCTCGACCTTCATCCTCTTCCTGCCCAGTCACGCGCCGGCGGCGGGCGAGGTGGCGGAGCACGGCGCCGCGGCCGGCAACTGGGAGACCATCCTCCTGGTGGAAGACGAAGTGAACGTCCGCAGCCCCCAGGCCGAGATCCTCGCTGGCCGCGGCTACAACGTGCTGGAGGCGGCCGACGCCGCCGAGGCGCTGGCGCTCTGCCACCGCCACAAGGGGCCCATCCACCTCATGGTGACCGACATCCTGCTGGGCGCCATGAGCGGCGTCGAGCTGGCGGACAAGGTGGCCTTTGAGCGGCCCGAGATGAAAGTGCTCTTCGCCTCCGGCTACCCGGCGGGCCTGGCCGAGTTGTCGGGCCCCGGAGCCGACCGGCCGCTGCTCAAGAAGCCCTTCACCGGCCGGGCGCTGGCCGCCAAGATCCGCGAAGTGCTCGAGGACGGGGCCTAGCGGCTGCGGGGCGCCCGCTTCCGGCTTCTGCGATAAGGTGCGAAGATCGTCCGCGGCCGCCCCATGATCCGCCGCCACCGCCATCTCTCCCCCGCGCTCCTGGCCCTTGCCATGGGCCTCGCCCTCGCCATCTTTCCGATGACCGGCGTCCGCGCCGCCGAGCCGGTGCAGGAGGACTTCCACTATCACTGGGAGCTGCGCAACCTCCTCGGCACGATCGCGGGGCTCTTCTTTCCCAACCACGGGCAGGGGGAGCTCACCTTCAAGACCTCACCCGGCGGCCATCTCACCAGCGAGCTGCTCATCACCTCGAGCGCCAGCGCCGAGGGGGAATTCTGGCGTTACGGCGCCGAGATCGATGCCGAGCACCTGCAGCCCATCCGTGCCTGGAGCTCCTACAAGTGGCGCGGAAAAACCAACTCGAAGAACGAGCCGGTGGAGCAGCAGGGGGTGATGGACATCGTCTCGGCGATCTACTCGCTGCGCCGCGATCCGCCGGACAGGAGGCGCCAGCTGCAGATCTGGTCGGACGGCCACGTCTATCCGGTGGTCGTCCTGCCGCTCGGCGCCGAACGGCGGGAGGTGGGCGGCAAGCCCGTCGACACCCACCACTTCTCGATCCGCGGCGTCGAGGCGCCGAACGGCAGGACCTGGAAAGGCAAGCTCGACCTCTGGCTCGCCGGCGACGCCGCCGCGACGCCGGTCGTCATCCAGATCTCGCGGTCGCTGGCGGACGTCCGGCTGGAGCTCGACGCCCCGCCGAAGACCGCCGCGGAACGCGCGGAGCCAGGCCGGGGCGCCGTCAGCGGCCCCGGTCACCCGTAACCCAAGTCGTTTCCCCAGGAGGAGAGAAATCCATGCGCACCCTGACAACCCGTCGCTGGCTGGCCGTCGCCCTACCCCTCGCGATCGTCGCCGTCCTCGCCGTCCTCGCCGTCCTCGCCACCGTCGCCGCCGCGGCGGCGATGGACAGCGCCGAGGCCACCCTCCACTCGCAGGACGCCAAGGTCAGCGGCAGCGTCCACTTCACGCAGGAGGCGGCCGGCGTGCACGTCGTCGCCGACGTCAGCGGCGTGAAGCCCGGCCAGCACGGCTTCCACATCCACGAGAAGGGGGATTGCACGGCCCCCGACTACAAGTCGGCCGGCGGGCACTTCAACCCGGCGGCGGCGCCGCACGCCTGCGACCCCACGAGCCCGCGCCACGCCGGCGACTTCGGCAACATCACGGTCGGCGCCGACGGCAAGGGCCATCTCGACATGACGACCACCTCCCTGTCGTTCGCGGGACCCAACTCGGTGGTCGGCAAGGCCGTCATCCTCCACGAGGGCGAGGACGACTGCAAGACGCAGCCGACGGGCAACGCGGGCGGCCGGCTGGCCTGCGGCGTCGTCGAGCAGCAGCCCATGATGCATCACCACTGATCCCGCCTTGTCGATCCCGCGAGGCAGCGCTCCCCGCCGCGGGAGCGCCGCCCGCGCGGCACGCATTTGCGAAAATTAGTCGGCCTACCGTCATCCGCTCCCGCCTCGGCTCCGTAGAGGAGGAAGAGTCCATGATCCGAACCCACAAGGAGGAGAGATGAGAACGATGCGTAGAGTGCCCGTGATCCTGCTCGCCCTGGCGGCCGCCCTCCTGGCGGTGGCCGCGGCGGAAGCCTCGAGCCACCGCGAGGCCCCCGGGATCACCAAGATGCCCAAGGTGGACGGCAGCGACTTCTACATGTTCAACAGCTACGAGGCGGGGCGCCAGGGCTTCGTCACCCTGATCGCCAACTACCTGCCGCTCCAGGACGCCTACGGCGGGCCCAACTTCTTCGCCCTCGACCCCGAGGCGGTCTACCGCATCCACATCGACAACGACGGCGACGGCGTCGAGGACATTACCTTCCAGTTCAAGTTCGGCGAGAACTTCCGCGACATCCAGCTCCCGGTGGGCGGCAAGAACGTCTCCGTCCCGCTGATCAACGTCGGGCAGATCGCCAACAACGGCTCCCCCGGGCTCAACCGCGCGGAGAGCTACACCGTGACGGTGATCACCGGCCCGGTCGACGGCGCCGGCCAGGGCGCCGGCCAGAATTTGCGCAATGCCGTCAGCGGCGGCGCCCGCTTCGGCAAGCCGGTCGACAACATCGGCGAGAAGTCGATCCCCGACTACCCGAACTACGCCAAGCAGTTCATCTACGAGGTCAACATCCCCGGCTGCGGCACCTCGACGGGCCGGGTCTTCGTCGGCCAGCGCCACGACGGCTTCGCCGTCAACCTGGGCGAGATCTTCGACCTCGTCAACATCAGCAACCCCTTAGGCCCCCGCGACGCCGAGCCCAACACGCTCGCCGACAAGAACGTGACGACGATCGCTCTCGAGGTGCCGGCGAGCTGCCTCACCAAGGGCAGCAACCCGACCATCGGCGCCTGGACGACGGCAGCCCTGCCGCGCACCTCGGTGCTCGTGGACGCTCCCGAGTTCGCCTCGACGGCCACCGTCTCCGGCGGCTTCGTGCAGGTCTCGCGCCTGGGCGCTCCGCTGGTCAACGAGGTGGTCATCGGCTTGAAGGACAAGAACAAGTTCAACAACAGCACCCCCAACCACGACGGCCAGTTCGCCGACTACGTGACCAACCCGACCCTCCCGGCCATCCTCGAGATCCTCTTCGGCGGCGCCGGCGTGCGGGCGCCCACCAACTTCCCGCGCACCGACCTGGTCGCCGCCTTCCTCACCGGCGTCACCGGCCTGAACCAGCTCGGCGGCCCTGCCGAGGAGCTGCGGCTCAACACCTCGATCGCGGCGACGGCCCCCGGCAGCCAGAACAACCTGGGAGTCCTGGGCGGCGACAACGCAGGCTTCCCCAACGGCCGGCGGCCCGGCGACGACGTCGTCGACATCGAGCTGCGGGTGGCGATGGGCGTCCTCTGCCACGCCTTCCCCGGCGTCTACTGCACGCCGGCTCAGGCGCCTTCGGGCAACCTGCCGTTCACCGACGGCACCCTCCAGGACGTCAGCCAGTTCGACAACTCCTTCCCCTACCTGAAGCCGCCCATCCCGGGCTCGCCCAACGGACCCAACGGCCTCCATCTCTAGGAGCCGCGGGATCGTCCACGTTTTTCCGGGGCGAGCGGCCGTCACCGCCGCTCGCCCCTTTTCGTTGCAAGGAAAGGACAATCGTGAAGCCACCGGCCCTGGTCTGGACGATGTTGGCCTGGGCGGCCTTCGCCGCCGCGCCGCTCCTCGCCCACGACTTCTGGATCGTGCCGTCGACCTTCCGGCCCGGCGTCGGCGGGCCGATCGCCGTGCGCCTGAAGGTCGGCGAGCAGCTTCGCGGCGACCCGCTCCCCCGCGATCCGGCGCAGATCGAGACGTTCGTTCTCCGCGGTCCCGCCGGCGAGACGGCGATCGCCGGGCCGCCGGCCGCCGAGCCGGCGGGCTTCGCCGTCGTCTCGGGTCCCGGCCTCTACACCATCGCCTATCGCAGCCACCGCAACCGGCTCGACCTGCCGCCCGAGAAGTTCGAGGAGGCGCTGAAGAAAGAGGGCCTGGAGCGCATCGTCGAGCTGCGCCGGAGCCGCGGGGAGAGCGCCAAGCCGTCGACCGAGGTCTTCTCGCGCTGCGCCAAGTCGCTCCTCAAGGTGGGCGACCCCGCCCCGGCGGCGCCGGCGGCGCCGATTGCGATGACCGGCTACGACCGGCCCTTCGGTCTCACCCTCGAGCTGATCCCGGAGAAGGACCCCTACCAGCTGGCCGCCGGCGCCGAGCTGCCGGTCCGCGTGCTCTACCAGGGCAAGCCGCTGGCCGGCATCCTCGTGGTGGCGCTCTCGGCGCACCAGGCCGACGGCCGCGTCGCCGCCCGCTCCGGGCGCGACGGCCGCGTCCGGCTGCGGCTCGCGGAAGGGGGCTTCTGGCTGATCAAAGCCGTGCACATGGTCCCGGCGCCGCCGGAAACCGGGGTAGACTGGGAGAGTCTGTGGGCCTCGCTGACGTTCGACCTCGCGGCCCGGTAGCGCCGGGATGGCCGGCCGCCGGGCGGCCGGTCTGGAAGCGGGCGGCGCCCTACCTCTTGCCTATGGATCCCAGCACGCTCGAGGACATCCACCTCATGGGGAGGATCGCGGCCGGCGACCGGGACGCCTTCGCCCGGCTGTTCGACCGCCACTCGCCGATCGCGCTCGGGCTCCTCGTCCGCATCCTCGGACGGCACAGCGAGGCGGAGGAGGTCCTGCAGGAGGTCTTCCTCCAGGTCTGGCGCCAGGCGAGCCGCTACGAGCCCGGCCGCGGCAGCCCGCGCGGCTGGATCCTCGTCCTCGCCCGCTCCCGCGCCCTCGACCTCGTGCGCTCGCGCGAGGCGCGCCAGCGGCGGGAGGCCGAGATCTCGGCCGACGGCACGCAGGCGGCGCGGGAGGTCCGGCCCCTGGGGACCGAGGGGTTGGAGGCCAGCGAGCGGCAGGAGCAGGTCAGCTCGGCCCTTGGCCTGCTGCCGCCCGAGCAGCGCCGCTGCATCGAGCTCGCCTTCTTCGAAGGGCTGACGCAGACGCAGATCGCCCGCCGCCTGGACGCTCCCCTGGGCACCGTCAAATCGCGCATCCACCTGGGGATGAGCAAGCTGCGGCAGGTACTGGGATCATGACGGCCGAGCACACGCCCGAGCTGGCGACGAGCCTTTCCGTCTACGCCCTGGGGGCGCTCGACGGCGAGGACCTGCGCGCGCTCGAGGAGCACCTGGCCGCCGGCTGCGGCGACTGCCGGACCGCCCTCGCGGCCGGCGAGGGGAGCCTGGAGCTTTTGGCGACAAGCGTGGCGCCGGTCGCCCCCTCCCCGCAGGCGCGCGCCCGCGTCCTGGCCGCCCTGGGCGGCACCGACCCGATCGGCATCCGCGCGGTCACCTCGGCGCCGATCCCGATCGGCGCGCCCGTCGCGATCGGCGCGCGCCGCGCCAGCCGCCGGGGCTGGGGGTGGCTCGCCGCCGCCGCGGCCCTCGTCCTCCTCGTCTGGTCCGGCTACGGGCAGTGGGTCTCCAAGGGCGAGATCGCGCGCCTGGCGGCCGACCGCGACCGCCTGGAGCGGCAGGTCTCGGGATTGGGCAGCCAGCTGGCGGCGGCGCGGGAC
>DATNKQ010000465.1:0-5881 GCA_035603315.1 Thermoanaerobaculia bacterium | reverse complement strand
ACGAGCTGGCGCCGGCGCTCGCCCTCCTCGAGCCCTTGAGCCGGCGGGTCGAGTCCGGGGAGCGCCCGCCCGTCGCTGGCCTCGACTTCCTGCGCGGCGACGCCCTGGCCCGCCTCTCGCGGAGCGCCGAGGCCGAGCAGGCCTTCCGGGCCGAGATCCGCCGCTTCCCCCGCGACGCGCGGGCCTACTCCCACCTCGCCTTCCTCTACGCCAGCCTCCGGCGCTTCGCCGAGATCGACCCTCTCCTGCAGGCGATGGTCGCCGCCAACCCGGGGAAAGCCAGCTGCCTGGAGGCGGCGGCCGCCGCCGAGCAGCTGGGCGACGCCCAGGGGGCGCGGGAGTGGCGCCGGCGGGCGGCGGCGGGCTCCTAGGGGACCATGCGGCGCCTCTGGCTGTTCGCATTCGGCATGATCGCCGGGCTCGGCGCGCTGAGGTACGCCCTCCCGATTGTCATCCCGAGCGGGAGCGAGGGACCTGGGGGAAGGGCGGCGCTAAAGCCTTTTCTACCAGCTGTTTGGGAGGCCTCCCCCCGCCCAGGTCCCTCGCTCCCGCTCGGGATGACAGGGCCTAAGCTCTCGTCCTCCCGTCCCCATTCGGTTGCCAAACCCGTCGCGGCGGAGCCCATCTGGAGCGATCGGGCGGCCGCCGTGGGGATCGACTTCGTGCACTTCAACGGCATGTCCGGCGAGACCTACATGGTCGAGATCCTCGGCGCCGGCGTCGCCCTCCTCGACTACGACAACGACGGCGATCTCGACCTCTACGTCGTCCAGGGGACGATCCTCGGCGCCGGCAAGACGTGGAAGGACGCCCTCACGCCGCCGCCCTCGTCGGCCCTCCCGCTGACCGACCACCTCTACCGCAACGACCTCATGGAGACCGGCCATCTCCACTTCACCGACGTGACGGCGCAGGCGGGCCTGGCCGGCGGCGACTACGGCCAGGGGGTGGCGACCGGCGACTTCAACAACGACGGCTGGGTGGACATCTACCGCACCGCCTACGGCCGCAACCAGCTGCTGATGAACACCGGCAAGGGGACCTTCGTCGACGTCACCGCGCGGGCGGGCGTGGGCGACGCCCGCTGGGGCACCAGCGCCACCTTCTTCGACTACGATCGCGACGGCTGGCTCGACCTCTACGTGGCGAGTTACATCGACTATCCGCTGGCCGGCAGCCACGCCTGCACCTCCGACGCCGGCTTCGTCGACTACTGCCTCCCCCTGGCCTTCAAGCCGCTGTCGCACCGGCTCTACCACAACCGCGGCGACGGCACCTTCGAGGACGTGTCGGCGCGCTCGGGCATCGCCGCGGCGCCGGCCAACGGGCTCGGCGTCATCGCCGTGGACGCCGACGGCGACGGCTGGCCCGACCTCTACGTCGCCAACGACGAGATGCCGAACCAGCTGTGGATGAACCGCCACGACGGCACTTTCGTGGACGAGGCGGTGGCGCGGGGGTGCGCGGTGACGGCCGAGGGCCGGGCGACGGCGAGCATGGGGATCGTCGCTGCCGATCTCGACGGCGACGGCAGCGACGACCTCTTCGTCACCAACCTGACCAACGAGACCAACACGCTCTTCCTGAACGATGGCCACGGCCTCTTCCACGACGCCACGCTGGCGAGCGGCCTCGGCCCGCCGAGCCTCCCCTTCACCTCCTTCGGCGCCCTGGACGTCGACTACGACAACGACGGCTGGCCCGACCTCCTCACCGTCAGCGGCGCGGTGAAGAAGATCGAGGCGCAGGTCCAGGCCAAGGATCCGCTGCCTCTCAAACAGCGGAGCCAGCTCTTCCACAACCTGGGCGGCGGCCGCTTCGCCGAGGTCGCCGGGCTGGCGGCGGGCCCCCTGTCGCTCGCCAGGGTGAGGCGCGGCGCCGCCCTGGGCGACGTCGACAACGACGGCCGCGCCGACGTGGCGCTCACCACCAACAACGGCCGCCTGGAGCTCCTCGTCAATGGAGTCAAGACCGTCGGCCAGCACAACCATTGGTTGGGACTCCGGCTTCTGGGGGATGCGCGACACCCGCGCGACATGCTGGGCGCCCGCGTCGCCGCGCGGCTGGCCGATGGGCGGGTCCTCTGGCGCCGCGTCCACACCGACGGCAGCTACCTCTCGGCGAGCGATCCGCGGGTCCTCTTCGGCCTCGGCCCCGCCGGCGCGGTGACCGAGGTGCGGGTCCTCTGGCCGGACGGCAGGAGCGAGCGCTGGACGGGCCTGCCGCTCGGCCGCTACACCACCCTGCGGCAGGGGAGCGGGACGGCGGTCGAGGGCAAGCCTTGACTCCGACGACGAGGATTGCCGCGGCGGCGCTGCTGCTCCTCGCCGCCACCGCCCTGGCGGCGACCGCCGAGACGCCGGCGCCGCGGGTGCCCAACCCGCAGGCCGAACGGCGGCTCCGCGACCGCGAGCGCTGGCAGCGCTCCATCCTCGCGAGCCGGGAGGCGACGCCGGAGCAGAAGGCCGAGTCCTGGGGCGAGCTGGCGAACCTCTTTCACGCCTACGCCCTGCTGTCGGCCGCCGAACCGGCCTACGAGAAGGCGCAAGCCCTGGCGCCCGGCGACTTCCGCTGGCCCTACTACCTGGGGCAGCTCCACCGCGCGAGAAGCGAGGGCGAGAAGAGCCTCGCGAGCTTCCGCCGCGCCGCCCTGCTGGCGCCGCGGGACGTCCCCTCGCAGGTGCGCCTGGGGGAGGTCCTCCTCGACCAGGGCCGGCTGGAGGAGGCGCGCGGGACGCTCGCGCGGGCGCTGGCCCTCGACCCCCGCTGCGCGGCCGCCCATTTCAGCCTCGGCGTCCTCGCCAACGCCGGCGGCGATCACGCAGCCGCGGCGGAGCACTTCGCCGCCGCCCTGGCGATCCAGCCCGAGGCCACGGCCATCCATCATCCCCTGGGCCTCGCCTACCGCGACCTCGGGCGCGGCGAGGAGGCGAGCGCCGAGCTGGCGCGGGCCGGCGCGGTCCAGGTGACCCTTCTCGATCCGCTGATGGCGCGGCTCTACGGCCTCGTCGAGGGCCGCCAGAAGGCGCTGGTGGAGGGCGACGCGGCCCTCGCCGCCGGCCACGCCGCGGAGGCGGTCAAGGCCTACGAAACGGCCGTCGCGGACGATCCCCTGGACGCGCAGTCGCGCGTCCGCCTGGGCGCCGCCCTCCTCCGCGCCCGCGGCTCCGGCAACGCCGAGGCGTCTACGGCCGCGCGGCGGCAGCTCGACCTCGCCCTCCGCCTCTCGCCCGACGACCCGGACGCGCGCTTCAACCTCGGCTACCTGCTGCTGGCGGAAGGCCGGAAGCAGGAGGCAATCGCCAGCTTCCGCGCCGGTCTGGCCGTGCGTCCGGAGGAGGAATGGGCGCGCTTCAACCTCGCCGGCGCCCTCCTCGAGAGCGGCCGCCCGGAAGAGGCGGCGCGCGAGTACGCGGCGCTCCGCGAGCGCAACCCGCAAAACGTCCTGGCCTGGCTGGGCGAGGCCACGGCGAGGCTGCAGCTCGGCCGCTGCGCCGAGGCGAAGGCGGCGATCGAGGGCGGCCTCGCCGAGCTGCCGCGCGACGGCAGCCTGACCCAGGCCCTCGCCCGCCTGCTGGCCGCCTGCCCCGGCGAGGGAATACGCGACGGGGCGAAGGCGCTGGAGCTCGCCTCCGCCCTCCAGGAAGCCCGCCCCTGCCCCGAGCACGCCGACGCCGTCGCCATGGCGCTCGCCGAGACGGGGCGCTTCGCGGAGGCGGCCGAGCAGGAGAAGCGGGCGATCGGGGAGGCGGAGACCGGCGGCAAGAAGGCGCTCCTGGCGGAGCTTCGCGCCAACCTTGAGCTCTTCGTCGCCAACCGGCCGAGCCGCCAGCCCTGGCCGCCGGACCGGATGTCGATCCTCACCCTGACGGAACCGTAGCAGGCCGCCAATCATCGAGTCCTTGGAGTTGTGCCACTGGCAGCTTGCCTGCCAGTGTCTGGCCCTGAAGACTTCCTGACCTTTCGTCAGGGGACCTGGCCCGGTCCGGAGTCAGGCCGGCGCCGGAAGAGGTGAGGAAGTCTTAGAGGAGAGACACTGGCAGGCAAGCTGCCAGTGGCACAAGTCCAACAACTCTCCCTACTGTCGGCCTGGCTTCATTCGGCCTTGCTCTCGCCGGCGGATGGTCCGAAGCCGCAACGCCCGCGCAGGCCTTGCCGGAATCGTTCCCGCTCCTCAGGGGTCATGCGCTCCATGCGCTCGGCTATGCGACGGCGGACATTGGTGCGATAGAAACCGTGGCGTCCAAATCCGCCGAAGAGGATCCGGCACAGCGCCAGGAGCCCCAGCGCCTGCCAGAAGGTGATCTCGCGCCAGCCGAAGAGCGGCGGCAGCAGCCAGTTCCACAGGTGCAGCACCACTTCGCCGCCGATGACGATGAACAGCAGAATCGCCAGGATCGCCAGCGGGGCAATGAAAATCAATTTCCTCTTCATCTTTATCTCCTCATGCGTCCGTAAATGTGTCGTAGATGTCTTGCAACCGCTCGCGCAGATGCAGCACCGCATAGCGTTTGCGCGACAGGAGCGTGTTCACGCTCACGCCGGTCTCGGCGGCCATCTCCTTGAAGCTGCGTCCTTCCAGCTCGTGCGCCACGAACACCTCCCGCTGCTCCTCCGGCAGCTCGTCGATCGCCAGCTCGAGCTCGTCGAGAAGCGCGTTGCGGGCGTAGAGCGCTTCCGGTCCGGCATCGGGCGAAGGCAGCAGGTCGTCCAACCGCAGCAGCTCGTCGCCCTCGTCCGCGACGCCGGCCTCGGCGAGGCTCTCCGGCCTCTTCTTGCGGAAGAGATCGGTGATGCGATTGCGCGCCACGCGGAACAGCCAGCCGGTGACGTGCTCGATCGGCATCAGCAGGCGGTTCGCCTCCACCAGCGCGTAGAAGACGTCCTGCAGAACGTCCTCGGCGTCGCGCGGGTCGGGCACCCGCCGGCGAATGAAGTTGCGCAGCCGGGACTGCTCCCGCGTGACGACTTCGGCGATCCGCCGGTCCTGTTCGAGTGCCATCCGCTCCACGCCCGCCGCGTCTCTCATCTACGGTTGTAGACGAATGAGTGGGTGCGGATATTGTAGGGTCGCTAGGTTGTTGAGGACGATAGCCTGAGGACGCCGAAGCCTCAGAGCTGTCTACAGCGACGGGGCCAAGGCATTAGCAGTCGCCTCCGCCCTCTCAGACGCCCGCGCGTGTCACCCCGAGCACGCCTGGCGGTCGCGCGCGGCTGCACTACCGAGCTCATGGTAGGCCTTTCCCGGGCTGGGTAAGTTTCCCGGGCCTGGGAATGACACCGAGGCCGGGAATGATCTCCCGAGCCTGGGAATGCTCCCGGGCTGCCCGCCTATGAAATCGCGCTTCCCGCGGTGGGGCCTCACAGGCTCGCATGAGTTGGTCGGCGTCCGGCTACTGGAAGTAGCCGCTCACGTCGATGATAAGGTCCATGGTCCCCAGAGAGTCGAGACGCACGGTGACGCTCCCCGAACCGAGCGTGGCGATCGCGTTGTTGGCGCGAGTCTGTCCCGCTGAAAAGTTGATGACGCTGGTCGGCGGCAGGACCTGACCCCCTGGAAAAATACGCATGTCGCCGGCCGATGTCGGGTGAGTGATCGTTACATTCAAAGAAAGGGTCTTAGCGGTCGCGGGAATCCCGCACGTGCCGGTCAGAACGAACGTGCGTCGTGCGCCCGGCTGCAAGGCGGGAGCTCCTAGCGGTCCAGCGGGGCCCCGGGTGTCGACGAGACGGCAGGGTGGCATTGTGAAGAACAGAGCCGGGAGGACGATGATGGGCGTAGTGTCGGTGGCGGTGTCGTTGGCGGTGTTGATTTCTCCGCCCCCGGAGACGGTGACGGCGTTGGTGACACCCGACGGGGCGTCACTCGCCACGTCCACGG
>DATNKQ010000458.1:0-9248 GCA_035603315.1 Thermoanaerobaculia bacterium | reverse complement strand
GGCAGCCAGGACGAGCGCCACGCCGCCGGCGACGTCCCATTCGTGCTTGGGGACCAGGGTCCAGGTGGCGTCGGCGAGGCCGCCCGCCACCCGCGCCAGCTTGTAGGCGACCGAGCCCATCGGCAGGACCTTGAAAGGGCTGCCGTCGAACTCGTGCCAGCGGCCACGCTGGACCTCGCTGCGGCTGGCGAGCACCGCCGCCCCTTCCAGGCGCCGGCGTTCGCTCATCCGCACCGGCATCCCGTTCAAGGTGACCCCGTGGCCGCGCGCGCCGAGGAAGATCTCGCCGGTCGCCGGGTTGCAGACGCCGCCGGCCACCGCCTCGCCGTCGACCACCAGGCCGACGGAGATCGACCACTCGGGGATTCCGAGGACGAACTCGCGGGTGCCGTCCAGCGGGTCGACCACCCAGACGCGCCGGCTCGCCAGGCGGGCGAGGTCGTCCTCCGTCTCCTCGGAGAGCCAGCCCTCGCCGTCGCGGGGGAGCTCGCGGCGCAACAGGGCGTCGATCTCGGTGTCGGCGGCGGTCAGGGGATCGCCGCCCGCCTTGCGCGTCGACTCGACCTCCCCGGGGGTGAAGCGCCGGACGAGCTCGCACGCCCGCGCGAGCGCCGCGCCGATGCGGGCGAGATCCTCGCCGTGGCTCATCGGACCGCCGGACGGGCGGTCGTCACTGAGCCACCATGCTCGCGCCCACGTAGCCCTCGCGCTCGAGGTAGAGCAGGATCTCCTGCGCCGCCTCCTCGGGCGAGAGCACCGAGGCGTCGATCACCAGGTCGGCGTCGGCCGGCTCCTCGTAGGGGTCGGAGATGCCGGTGAACTCCTTGATGAGCCCGGCCCGCGCCTTGGCGTAGAGCCCCTTGCGGTCGCGCTCCTCGCAGACCAGGAGCGGGGTGGCGACGTGGATGAGGACGAAGCCGCCCCCGGGCTCGATCATGCTCCGCACCTCGCGACGCACGCTGTCGTAGGGGGCGATGGGAGCGCAGATCGCGATGCCGCCGTTCTTGGTGATCTCGGCGGCGACGAAGCCGATGCGGCGGATGTTGATGTCCCGGTGCTCCTTGGAGAAGTTGAGCTCCGAGGAGAGGTTCTTGCGCACGATGTCGCCGTCCAGGAGCGTCACCGGCCGGCCGCCGGTCTCCATGAACTTGACCAGGAGGACGCTGGCGATAGTGGACTTGCCGGCCCCCGAGAGGCCGGTCAGGAACATCGTGAACCCCTGCTGGTGCCGCGGCGGATGGGTGCGCCGCAGCTCCTTGGCGACCTCGGGGAAGGTGAACCAGCCGGGGAGGTCTCGGCCCTCCGTCAGGCGCTGGCGCAGCTCGGTGCCGGAGATGTCGAGCGTGCGCTTGCCCGCCGGCACCTCGTCCTGCGGATAGTAGGCGTCGAGGTCCTCGACGTAGACGAGCTGCTGGAAGGGCACCATCTTGACTCCCAGCTCGGTCTCGTGCCGGCGCAGCAGCTCCTGGGCGTCGTAGGGGCCGTAGAACGGCTTGCCCTGGGAGTCCTTGCCGGGGCCGGCATGGTCGCGGCCGACGATGAAATGGGTGCAGCCGTGGTTCTTGCGCAGGATGGCATGGAGGAGCGCCTCGCGCGGACCGCCCATCCGCATCGCCAGCGGCAGCAGGGCGAGCTTGACGGTGTGCTGGGGGTAGCGCTCCAGCACTGCCTGGTAGCAGCGGACGCGGGTGTAGTGGTCCAGGTCTCCCGGCTTGGTCATCCCCACCGTGGGGTGGATCAGCAGGCTCGCCTGCGCCTCCTTGGCCGCCCGCATCGTCAGCTCGCAGTGGGCGCGGTGCATGGGGTTGCGGGTCTGGAAGGCCACCACCCGGCGCCAGCCCTCGCGGGCGAACTCCGCCCGCAGCTCCGCCGGGGTGAGGCGAAGCGACCGGAAGTCGTAGTGGATGGGCAGCTGCAGGCCCTCCAACCGGCCGCCGACGAAGACCGGGTGCGTGCGCTCGACCAGGTGGGCGACCCCAGGATGCTTCCTGTCGATGGTGCCGAAGACCGCCTGCGCGCTCGCCGCCAGGTCGGGCTCCCAGAGCTCGTCGACGTGGAGCGCCGCGAGCATCACCCCCTCCGGATCGCGCAACGCCAGCGAGCGGCCGCTCAGGCGATCGGCGAGCTGGCGGGGAACGTCCAGGGTGATGGGGATCGGCCAGAGGGTGCCGTCCGCCAGCCGCATCCGCTCGCAGACCGCGTCGTGATCCGCGCGGCCCATGTAGCCCCGGAGCGGCGAGAAGCCGCCGTTCAAGAGCAGCTCGAGATCGCAGTACTGGCGCGCCGAGAGGTCCCAGGACGGCCAGTCGCGGGACTCCGCCTTGAGCTCCGCGGCGCGCTCGGGATCGGCCAGGAGGTTGACCAGCTCGCCGCCATGGGGAGCGATAAGGTGGTCGGCGTGGATCCTGGCCTCGTGCCCGCTTTCGGGCTGGAGGGGCTCGGGGGAGGGAAATGGCAGCGTTCTGGTCATGGCGCGGAGCTTTCCTGTCGTCGCTGGAGATGTTCTGCTCGGGGATCGAGGAGAAGAGCGCGAGCGCTCATCAATCCAGGTGCGGGATCCCCGCCCCGGCGGGCCGCCGGCGGATCAGGTCTTGGGAACGACGCCTAGGGACGGTGGGGAGAGGGCTCCGGTATCTGGTCGATGACGACGCCGACGGTGCCGACGACGGCGGGGATGAGGAGCTCCTTGCGCTGCCACCAGGCGACGACGCAGGCGCGGCAGGTCTCGTCGGCGCGGCGGATTCCCTGCGAGTTGATGCGGGTGACGATGCCGTCGCAGAGGAACCCCATCACGTCCTTGCCCTGCTGCCCCGGCGCCGTCTCGCCGATCGTCAGGTTCTGAGCGAACCCTGCCTCCTTGGGGGTGAGGTCGACCCGGCAGTCGCTGGTGACGGGGATCGAGCGCATCTCCGAGCGGGCGATCTCGCGGCCCGACCCGTCCACCAGGGTGGCGTAGGTCTCGACGGAGTCGTTTCTCTTCTCAGGCTTCGGAGGGGTCGCCCAGTAGTGGCCGCCGCCCGCGGGGTCCATCGTTTCCCAGAAGAAGTCGGCGTGCCCCTTCCAGCGGAAGTAGATGCGGGCCGAATCGCCGGGGATCTCGCTGGGCGCCGTCGCCCGCACCACCGCGTTTTTCTCGTTGGGGATGCACCTCAGCTCCTGGAGCATGATGGTCTGCGCGAAGGCCAGGGAGCCGCCGAAGGTCGACAGTAGGACGAAGGCGGCGAAGAGGGCAGGAGTCTTTTTCGAGCGGATGTTTGGGCTCATGTTCGGAACCCTCCCGGGTACCTATGCATAGGAACTGGCTGCAACATATACCTCTATTGTATTCCAAACCGGCCTGGATGAATCAACGGCCGCCGCCGGTCGCCAGGATGCGGCGTGCGTAGGCTTCGACGTAGGGGGTCTTCTGGAGGTTGGGCAGCGAGCGCTTGAGGGCGCTGGCCGCCCCCTCCCGGTCCCCCGACTCGAAGCGGGCGACCGCCAGGTAGAAGAGCAGCTCGGGCCGGTCGTCTCCCGGCTCGCCCCCGCGCCGGAAGTAGGTGTTGGCCTCGTCCCAGCGCGAGTTCCGATAGGCGGCCTCGGCGGCCAGATGTTGGGCTTCGCGCGAGTCGGCATGGACGTCGGCGAGCTCGCGGGCGAGCTGCAGGGCCTGCTTTAGGTCCTTGGTCTGGGGCTTGCCCGCGAGCAGGCGGTGCACCTTGTCCATCGTTTCGCGGTCGGCGGCCGACAGCGGCGCGGGCGGCGCCGCGGCCGCCAGGCCGGCCGGAGCGGCGGCCGAGGCGGGAGGCTTCGCCGGCGCCGGTCCCGCGGCTGGAGCGGCCTTCGGCCCGCCGGCGCCGCCGGACGAGGGCGGAGCCTCCGCGTGCTGCCGGACCTCGCGGGCGAGCGGCGCGACCTCGCGGCTCTGCGCGATCGCCACGGGCAGCGCCTTGATCTGGTCGTCCGCCCGGCGCCAGTCCTTGAGGCTCACCCGGCATCCCAGGAGGGCCACGGCATACACGGGCTCGCTGGCGGCGCGCGAGCAGCCCGCGAGGTCCGCCACCGCCTCCTGGCACCGTCCCCCCCGCGCCCGCGCCAGACCGCGCAGGCAGAGGGCCCGCACGTTCTGCGGCGCCAGGGTAGCGGCCTGCTCGGCATGCTGGATCGCCGGCTGGGGATGCCCCTCTTCGAGGTCGAGCTCGACGAGCAGCAGATGCCAGGTGACGTTCCGCGGCTCCTTCTCCAGGCGCGCCTCGAGATCCCGCCGGCGCGGCTTGGGCGGCAGCGCGGAGATCTGCGCCTCGACCTTCCGGCTGGAGAGCGAGACGAAGGCGGGCATCGATTCCAGGTTGGAAGCGGAGATGGTGGCCAGCACCCGCTGCTCGAAGGCGGCGCGGAGGTCCGGTGGCAGCTCCGCCCGGCTGTAGGTGCCGAAGCGCTCCTCGACCTCCGAGATCCGGCGGAAGGTCTCCTCGAAGCCCGGCGTGTCGCCGGCCGCCCCCTGGGCGACCGCCAGGCGGACGAAGCACTCGGTGAGCGGCTTGGGGTCGTCGAGCAGGCCGAAGCAGGCCAGGCGCAGGTCGCGGGCGGCGGTGGGGTAGTCGTGATGCTCGTAGGCCTGGATGCCGTCGCGAAGGAGCCCGACGTAGAAGGGATCGACGGTCGCGGCCAGGCCCGAGGCCGTGACGAAACAGGCGGCCAAGCCTAGGACGAGCGCTCCGGCGGCGCGACGGAGGCCGGGCGCCGGCATCCTCATGGGCCCGCCTCGCTGCCGCCGGCGCTCTCGCCGCGGCTGGGCGCCACCGGCGCCTGCGGAGCCGGCAGCGGCCGGTCCTCGACGACCGCCCGCGGATGATCGGAGACCAGACGCCGCGCGGTCTCCTCTCCCCAGCGGGCGGCGATCGTCCGGTAGGCGCGCTTCAAGCCAGGCGGCCGCCGCCGCAGGTCGTGCGAGTCGCTGGCCACGAAGTGCACGAGGCCGGCCTCCAGCAGGCGGTTGCAGTCGCTCTGGGCGCGCCGGCCGAAGTCGCCGGTGATGCTCATGGCCGTCACCTGCACGAAGGCCCCCAGGGCGACGAGCTGCTCGACGCGCGCCCGGTCCTCCGCCATCCAGGCGATGAACTCGGGATGGGCGAGGATGGGCCGCCAGCCGGCGACGGAGAGCTCGTGGACGAGGTCGGCCGCCGCGTCGGGCGACCCGCTGCTGGCAAACTCGAGGAGCAGGTAGCGCGAGCCGGCGAGCGGCAGGATCCCGCTGCTTCCGGGCTCGGCGGGGTCCGCCCTCAGGAGGCTTTCGAGCTCGGCGAAGAGCTGGACGTCGACGTGGATCTCGCCGCCCGCGAGGATCCTGAGCTCCCCGCCCACCGCCTCCTGCAGGCGGCCGCGCAGGGCGTCGAGCTCCTCGCGGTCGGTGTTCCACCAGGGTCCGCGCCACTGGTGGGGGGTGGCCGCCATCGCCTCGCAACCGTCGGCCGCCGCCAGGCGGCACATCGCCACCGCCTCTTCCAAGCTCCTCGCCCCATCGTCGATGCCCGGCAGGATGTGGGAGTGCAGGTCGATCATCAGGCGGCCGACCCGGCCTGCGGCTCGCCCTCGTAGGCGCCGTACGACTCGTAGTAGCGGTAGCGCTTGCCGATGACGCCCTGGGTCGCGCGATAGAGGTTGAGCACCGCCCCCAGGATCTTGACGTCGGCCAGGCGCAACCGGTCGCGGCAGGCCCGGGCGTCCTCGCGCGTCACCTTGCCGGCCCGCAGCGTGAGAATGACGCCGTCCGCCAGGGCGCCGATGATGGTGGCGTCGGTGACGGCCAGAGCGGGGGGCGTGTCGACGATCACGAAGTCGAAGCGCGAGCGCACCGTCTTCAGCCAGTCGCGCATGCGGTCGGAAGCCAGGAGCTCCGAGGGGTTGGGCGGTATGGGGCCCGAAGGGGTGAGCCAGAGGTTGGGGATCGCCGTCGAGTAGAAGGCGGATTCGGGCTCGCTCCCGGCGGTGAGCTGGTTGACCAGCCCGATCCGGTTGGAGACCCGGAAGACCTGGTGCAGGCGCGGCTTGCGCAGGTCGCTGTCGACGAGCAGCACCTGGCGGCCCAGCTGGGCGAGGACGACCGCCAGGTTGGCGGCGGTGGCGGTCTTGCCCTCGCCCGCCTCGGCGGAGGTGATCGCTACCACCTTGAGCTCGTCGGCGCTCGCCAGCAGCAGCCCGGTGCGCAGCGAGCGGTAGGCTTCCGAGATCGGCGTGCGCGGCCGGTCGTGGGGCACCAGCTCGATCTGCGTCGGCTCGACCGCACCCTTCTTCTTCTCCAGCCAGGCGGCCGGCGCCGCCTTCTCTCCCTGCCGCCGCGGCCGCACCCGCGGGCGCTCCGCGGATTCGCTGGCGTAGTAGCGGCTTGGGTATCCGTAACCGCGCGAGCCCTCGTTGATGTCGGGAATCACGGCGAGGGTCGCCAGGCCCAGGCGCCGCTCGACCTGCTCCGGAGTCTTTATCGTGCGGTCCATGAACTCGATGAGGAGCGCCGAGCCGACCCCCAGGAGGAAGCCCAGGAGGAGGCCGTAGGTCAGGTCCTGGCGCAGGGAGGGGCGGAAGGCGCCGCCGGGGACGAGCGCGTGGTCGATGATGTGGATGTTGGAGTCGCGGGTGTCCTGGAGCCGCGCCGCCACCTCGGTTTCCGACTGCTTCTTCAGCAGCTCGTTGACCAGCGTGCGGCGGGTCTCGACCTCCACCTTCAAGTTGCCGTACTCGACCGCCGCCGAGCTCTGGTTGATCGCCTCGCTCTTCATCCCCTGGAGCTCGGTCTGCAGGGCGGCCTCCTGCCGCTGGGCGGTTTGGAACTCGGCATAGGCAGCGCTCTTGGCTTGGCCGTAGGACTCCTCGACGGCTTTCGCCAGGTGCTGGCGCCCCTTCTCGATCTCGGCGCGCAGCGACACCATGGCCGGCCAGTCGGGCTTGAAGGTCTTGAGCTTCGTCTCGTAGTCGCTCTCCATCTTGAGCTGGTCTTTCCGCAGGTCCGAGACCACGCCGCCGGAGGCGGAATCGGCCACGGATTCCCTCGGCGAGGCCAGCAGCTCGTTGTAGCGCGCCTCCTTCTCGATGCGCAGCTTCTTGACGCTCATGTAGTCGCCGTTGAGCGATTCCAACCGCTGCAGGAGGACGTTGGAGCTGGGATCGATGGTGACGATGTCGCTGCGCCGGCTGAAGGACTGGAGCTGCTTTTCCTTGTCCTCCATCTCCTGCCGCAGGGTGTTGATCTGCGCCCCCAGGAAAGAGGAAGCCTTG
Source organism: Thermoanaerobaculia bacterium (assembly GCA_035603315.1). Classification (GTDB taxonomy): domain Bacteria; phylum Acidobacteriota; class Thermoanaerobaculia; order Multivoradales; family UBA5704; genus DATNKQ01. Next base: position 1,997 of record DATNKQ010000458.1, on the reverse strand, counting down.
CCCGCCGAGGCGAAGCGGTCCTCGATCCCCATGTCGATGAACGCCTCGGCGAAGCCGTTGGCCGCCCGCGCCGCGAACTCGGGGCTGCCGGAGCGGTAGGAGAGGTTGACGAGCTGGGTATTGCGCACCGGCTCGACGGTCAGGCCGCCGCGCAGCTGGTCGGCCAGGCGCCCCAAAGTCGCCTCGTCGTCCTCGGCCGTCGGCTTGCCCGCCTCCTTCTTGTGGATGGCGGCGCCGGGATTGAAGGTGGCGTCGCTCATCAGGTCGAGGTTGCGCACCACCCGCTCGGCCAAACCGCGGCTCTCGAGCAGCTTGTACTGAGTGGGGTAGTACTCCATGTCCCAGTAGTTCTCCATCCACGGGTTCTGGCCGCCGAGCATGGGGGTCAGGCTGCGGCGCTCGATGCGCAGGATGGACGAGGCCATGTACTCCTTCGGGGTGATCGAGTAGTGGACCGCCGAGGCGGCCAAGGCGGTGATCGAGATGGCCGTCACCAGGCGCCAGTGGCGCCGGACCATCACCCAGTACTCGGCGATGTTGAAGTCGGACTCGGTCTCCGGCGCCTCGACGAAGGGATCCTGGGCGGCGGCGCTCAAAAGAACGACTCCTTGACCACCACCACGTCACCCTCTTTGAGCTCGACGTCGGGGTCCTTGCCGGCGAGGATGCGCTTGTACTCGACGGTGATCTCCTGACCCTTGGCGCCGCCGGATCCGGCCGTGCGCTTGATGGTGATCCGGCTGCCGGCGCGGTCGGTCAGGCCGCCGGCGCGGGCGATCGTCGCCAGCAGCGTGATCCGCTCGGTGCTCTTGAAGATGATCGCCCCGGGGTGGGCGATCTCCCCCAGGCAGTAGATGGTGACCTCGACGGTGGCGGGGACGTTGATCAGGTCGCTGGCGAAGATCGGCAGGTTGACCCGCGGGTCGGCGCGCACCAGCAGGTCGGTGGCGTCGACGGCGATCTGGTCGGAGAGGCCGTTGTCGGCCCGCCGCAGCACGTAGATCAGGTTGCCGTGGTTCTCCGCCAGGCCGCCGGCGGCGGTCAGGGCCTCGATCAGCGTCCAGCGGCCGGAGAAGGCGAGGTTGCCCGGCTGCTTGACGGCGCCGATGACCGCGATCGGCTTCGAGCGGAACTCGCGGACCTCGACGCTCGTCGAGGCGCGCTGGACGTAGCGCGACTCGAGCAGCGTCTTCAGGCGGTCGGCGAGCTCGGTCTCGGTGAGCCCCAGGGCCGCCACGTCGCCGATCAACGGCAGGTTGATCTTGCCGTCCTCGCTGACCCGGCGCTCGACGTTGAGCTCCGGCACCTCGTAGACCTGGATCTGCACGAGGTCCTTGGGACCGATGCGGTAGCCCGGATTGCGCGACACCGTCTGCGCCGCGGCGGGAACCGCGACGGACAGGATCACCAGGCCGATCGCAAATGCAAGATGATTGATGTTTTTCATTTCCACTTCCCGGCCAACCCCGGACGATATAAGGGTTTGCGAGAGTTTACGCCCTACCGCGGCGGACGTCAAAACAGGTTGCGGCGGTGGCTCCGTTTGGCCTCGCTCCGCTCCTTCGGGGGCGCGCCGGGATCGCCCGAGGCCTGCAGAGGTCGAAGGTGGGGCGCTGCCAGTCGCTCAAGCGAGGCCAAACGAAGCCACCTTTTCGAGATCAGTACCAGGTGGAGGCGCCGCCGAACGTCACCCCGAGCCCCACGGAGGTCACCGCGCGGTCGAGCCCGGCGAGGTTGGAGCGAAAATCGCTCCGCGTCACCTGCAGGACGGCGGCATACGCTCGTCCCAGGGTGAAGCTCGCCGAGGCGCCGAAGGAACGGACGTCGTCGCGCCGCTCGGCGACGCCGGCCCGGGCGGCCGTGTAGCCGTCGCGGCCACCCTCGACGAAGGCGCGCAGGTTGGTGCGCCGGCCGGCCTGCCACACCAGCGCCCCCCCCAGGCGGTCGTCGGTGAAGTAGGAGTAGCCGGCCTCTAGAGAGTAGAGGAGGCTGCGGCC
>DATNKQ010000452.1:0-7371 GCA_035603315.1 Thermoanaerobaculia bacterium | reverse complement strand
GGCGGGACCGTCCTCGAAGTCCTGCGGCGCCTGACTGCGGAGAGCCCGCCGCTTTCCAGCTGGATCCTCGACGAGCGCGGCGAGCTCCGCCCGCACGTCGCCGTCTTCGTCGACGGCGAGCGGGCGGCGGGCGACCAATCGATCGGCCCCGCGGCCCTCGTCCAGATCGTCCCGGCGATCTCGGGCGGCGGCGGGGCGGACGGCGAGGTCGAGGTGCTCGCCGGCACCAGAAAGGGCCTCTTCGTGCTGCGCGGCCCCCGCGGCGGCCGGCTGCGGATGGCAGCCCGCGTCTTCGAGGGCCAGCCCGTCGAGTACGCCATGCGCGACCCGCGCACCGGCCGCGTCTTCGCCTCGGTGACCCACGGCCACTACGGCCCCCACCTCTTCGCCGCCGACGACCCGACCGCTCCGGAGGAGGCCTGGGAGCGCAACGACGGGCCCACCTTCCCCGCCGACACCGGCGCCGCGGTGGATCGCATCTGGGTCGTCGAGCCGGGCGTCGGGGAGGGCATCCTCTGGGCGGGCGTGGCCCCGGCTGCGCTCTTCCGCAGCGAGGACGGCGGCCGCACCTGGCAGCTCAACCGCGGCCTCTGGGACGTGCCGTCGCGGCCGAGCTGGCAGGGCGGCTTCGGCGGCCTCTGCCTGCACTCCATCTGCCCCTGGCCGGGCGACCCGCAGCGGCTCGCGGTGGGCATCTCGGCCGCCGGGGTCTGGCGGACGGAGGACGGCGGCCAGAGCTGGCAGTGGGGCGTCCGCGGCCTCGTGCCGCGCTACATTCCCGAGGAGGCGCGGGCCACCGCCACCAACTTCTGCATCCACTCGCTGCGCCGGCCGCCGCTCGATCCCACGACCCTCTACATGCAGTTCCACGGCGGCGTCTACCGCTCGGACGACGCCGGCGAGAGCTGGATCGACATCGCGCCGGGGCTGCCGGCCGACTTCGGCTTCCCCCTGACCATCGATCCGCACGACCCGGCGCGGGCCTTCGTCATCCCGCTCATCGCCGACCGCGACCGCGTAACCCCCGACGGCCGCCTCAGGGTCTACGAGACCAAGGACCGCGGCGCCTCCTGGCGGGCGCTCATCGAAGGGCTGCCCCAAACCGGCGCCTACCTGACCATCCTGCGCCAGGCCTTCGGCCACGACGGCCAGAGCCCCCTCGGCCTCTACTTCGGAGCCGAGTCCGGAGAGCTCTTCGCCTCCGCCGACGGCGGCGAGAGCTGGCACGCGGCGGCCGAGCGCCTGCCGCCGATCCTCTCGGTGCGGGCGAGCCGGTTCGGCGAGTCGTGATGCGCCGATCCCGATGACCCTCTCGGGAGACCATGACCCTGCGCGAGGGCGAGCCCGAACGGCTGAGCGCGGCCCGCGTGTCGGCCGATTTCTTCCGCGCCGTCGCCGTGCCGCCGGCCCTCGGAGGCGGGCTCCAGGCCCGCGATGACCGCGCGGACGAGAACCGCACCGCCGTCTTGAGCCACGGCCTCTGGCAACGCCACTTCGGCGGCGAGCCCGGCATCGTCGGCAGGACGATCCATCTCGACGCCGGCGCCTACACCGTCGTCGGAGTGATGCCGGCGGACTTCCGGTTCCCCTCCGAGGTCGAGGTCTGGGTTCCCCTCGGCCTCACCCCCGAACAGTGGGCAGACCGCGACGGCCACTACCTGAACATCCTCGGCCGCCTGGCCCCCGGCGTGTCGCCGGCGCGCGCCCAGCGCGAGATGGACCTCCTGTCGCACCGCCTCGCGGCCCAGTACCCGGCCAGCGACGCCGGCTGGACGGCGCAGGTCGACGGCCTCGAGGACGAGATCGTGAAGCCGCTGCGCCCGGCCGTCCTCGTGCTGGCGACCGCCGGCGCCCTCCTCCTCGCCGTCGTCTGCGGCAACTTCGCCAATCTCCTCCTCGTGCGCGCCGCCTCCCGCGGCCGCGAGCTCGCCGGGCGCTGGGCGCCGGCACCGGCCGGCTGGCGCGCCAGCTGCTGACCGAGAGCGTGGCGCTGAGCCTGGCCGGCGGCCTGCTCGGGCTCTGCCTGGCGCCCCTCCTGACCCGCGCCCTCGCGCGCCTCGACCTCGACCTGGCGCCCCGCTGGAAGGAGATCGCCGTCGATGGGAGGGTGGCCCTCGCGACCCTCGGCGTGGCGCTGGCGATGGGCCTCGTCGCCGGCCTCGCTCCGGTCTTCCACTGGCGCCGCGCCAACCTGCGCGCGCTGCTCTCCGACGGCGGTCCCGGCACCTCGGTCGGCTGGCGCCGCAACCGGCTGACCAGCCTGCTCGCCGTCCTGCAGATCGCCCTGTCGTTCGTGCTCCTCGTCAGCGCCGGGCTCTTGATCCGCAGCTTCCACGGCCTCATGCGCGTCGATCCGGGCTTCGATCCCGACCACGTCGTCACCGTCGCCATCGCGCTGCCGCGGGAGGACAAGCCGGCGGAACGGGTCGCCTTCTTCGCCACCGCGCTCGAGCGCCTGCGCGCCCTGCCCGGCGTCCAACGCGCGGGCTTCGCCAGCGCCCTGCCGCTCGGCGGCTCGAACACCCTCTTCGCGTTCAGGATCCCCGGCCGTCCGGCGGCCGATCGCGACGCGGCGCCGTTCTACTCCGTCACCACGGGATATCTGGAGGCGATGAAGGTGCCTCTCCGGGCCGGCCGCTACTTCGAGGAGAAGGATCGCGCCGGATCGCCCCCGGCTTCCATCATCAGCCAGGAGCTGGCGCAGAGGTACTTCGGGAGCGAGAGCCCGATCGGCCGCCAGCTCCTGCTCGGAGCGCCGAACCCTACCGCCAGCGAGATCGTCGGCGTCGTCGGCAACGTCCGCGACCAGGCCCTCGACTTCGACGGCGGCCCGGCGATCTACGGCCTGCACGACCAGGCGCCGTTCCGCGCCATGACCCTCTGCCTGCGGACGCGGTCGGACCCGGTAGCCCTCCTCCCCACCCTGCGCCGGGTGATCCGGCAGGTCGACCCCAACCAGCCGCTCGACAAGGCCGCCGCCATGAACGAGCTCGTCCTCGACTCGGTGTCCGACCGCCGGCTGGCCCTCCTGGTCATCGGAGCCTTCGGCGCCATTTCGCTCGTGCTCGCCGTCGTCGGCGTCTACGGCCTCCTGGCCTACACCGTCGGCAAGGCCGGCCGCGAGATCGGCGTGCGCATGGCGCTCGGCGCCGAAAGGCGCCACATCCGGAAGCTGGTCTGGGACTACGCCGCCCTCGTCCTCGCGCCGGGCCTCCTGCTCGGCACTCTCGGAGCCCTGGCGGCGACCCGCCTGCTGAGCGCACAGCTCTTCGGGGTCTCCCCCACGGACCCGACGACCTACGCCGCCGTCGCCGTCCTGCTCACGACGATGGCGCTCCTCGCCTGCCAGGCTCCCGTCCGCCGCGCCGCGGGGCTCGACCCCAAGGAGGCGTTGAACGACGAGTGAGGCGAGCGGGGCGAAAGGTTCCCGGCGAGCCGGTGGGATAGGATGGCGCGCCGTAACGGTTACACCGACGACAAAGGAGGGGTTATGGTGAAGAAGATTGCGCTTGGGCTCTTCGTCCTGGCCGTCGCCGCGTTCGCCTTCGCCGCGGAGACGGCTCCCGCCGCCCACCCGGGAGTCTTCACTCCCAAGGACGTGGCCTGGGGACCGGGCCCGCCGTTCCTGCCGCCGGGCGTCAAGCTCGCGGTCCTCGAAGGAGACCCCGGGGCGGCCGGCTCCTACGTGCTGCGGCTTTCGATGCCCGACGGCTACAAGATCCCGCCTCACCATCACCCCACGGTCGAGAACGTCACCGTGATCTCCGGCGAGTTCCATCTGGGGATGGGGGACAAGTTCGACGCCGCCGCGGGGAAGACGCTGCCGCCGGGGACCTTCGGCTACCTGCCGGCCGAGATGAACCACTACGCCTGGGCGAAAGGCCGGACGGTCGTCCAAGTCCACGGCGAGGGACCCTTCGCGATCACCTACGTGAACGCCGCCGACGACCCGCGGACCGCCAAGCACTAGGGGCGGGTCCGGGGCTGAGCCGCGGCCCAAAGTTGGGTGCCCTGGAACCCTGCGATCGTCCAGGGCCTGGCCCCGGCGCCAACCGCAGCGCACTCGTTGGAGGCCGTTTTCGCGGCGCTGTGCCCCATTCCTTGCGACCAGTGGTGCGACGGCATCTGCACCAGGTGCAGGTTTACCTCCGGCTGCTGGATCTGCCTCTGCGAGTAGGCCGTCACAGTTAGGCGAAGCGGCGCTCGGAGCGCGCCTTCGCCTTGGCGCGCTCCAGCTCGCGGTCGCGGGGCGGCGCGGCGGTGGTGAGGCCGTGGAGCAGCCGCCGGCTGGACGCCGCGATCTCCTCGGTGGCGCGGAGGAAGGCCTCCTCGTTGGCCTTCGAGGGGCGGTGGGTGCCGGTGATCTTGCGCACGAACTGGAGGGCTGCGGAGTGGATCTCCTCGTCGGTCGCGGGGGGATCGAAGTTGAAGAGGATGCGGATGTTTCGGCACATGATAGGGCCTCCCGGCGCTGGTCTCAGGGCCATTTTCGCACAAGCGTTCGCACCGGCGATTGACGCTCTCCTCGGCCGGCAATAGACTCTACGCCATCCCCTGGAACCCCTGGGCGCGGAACCCGCGGCGCGGTCGCTCGCGCCGGGCCGCTCCCCGTTCCGTTGATGCCCTAAAGGAGGAGACCGCCGCCAACCCCCATCCGTACGCCGGCGTCTTCCAGTGGGGCTACGATGGCGACCGTGGCGTGCTCCGGCCCCATGGCGCCGGGGAAGACCTTGCCCTTGCAGTGCCAAAGACGGACGAGGAGGAGTGCACGCGGGCTATGTAGCGCCGAAGAGCGGAATCCGCAGGTTGGCGGACGGTCGATAGGCGACCGGCCCCGCCAGCTCCGCGAGATCGAGGCCGGCGCCGATCACCGCTTCGGCGCCGGCCTCGGCGATCGCCGCCGCCAGCGTTTCGCCCGGACAGGCGTGGGCTCCGGCGCCGAAGGTGAAGATCCGCCGATCCTTCCTATCCAGGTCGAAGCGGTCGGGGTGCGGGTTGGCCGCCGCATCGCGGTTGGCCGCCGCCAGGACGACGAGGATGACGTCGCCCTCCCCCATCTCGCGACCCGCGACCACCCCGGAGCGGGCGAGGAAGCGGCGGGTGTTCTGCACCGGCGGATCGTGCCGGAGGACCTCCTGGACGGCGTCGCGCAGCCGGCCGGGATCGGCCTTGACCGCCGCCAGCGCAGCCGGCCGCGCCGCCAGCGCCCGCAGCGTGTTGCCGAGGAGACCCGCGGTCGCCTCGTAGGCCTGGAAGAGGAAGCCGACCGCGTTGGCGGTGACGGCGTCCGGATCGTCGAGGCCGGCGCGCGCCGCCTCTCCCGCCAGGGCGGCGAGGAGCCCGCCGCCCGCATCCCGTTCCTGCAGCAGGCGGCGAAAGCGATCGAGCAGATGACCTGCGGCCACCTTGCCGCGCTCGACCGCCGCGGGATCGGCGGCCGGCGCCAGGCAGCCTGCGAAGTCGCTCACCCAGCCCGCCGTCTCGTCGAGCTCGCGGCGGGGGACGCCGAGGAGGCTCCCCACGGTGTGGACCGGGAGCCGGAAGGCGAGGTCCAGGAGGGCGCCGCCGGCGACGGGGCCGGAAGAGCGCCTCGGCGCGAGGTCTTCCAGCAGGAGCCGGGCGCTCTCGCGGGCCGCCGCGGCGGTCCGCGGCCCGTCGATCGACGAGAGCGCCGCGGCCACGGCGCGCTTCAACGGGCAGTGGCCGGGGCCGTCGGTCATGCGGACGAGATGCCGGAAGACCTCTCCTGCCGGCGATCCCAGGAGCGCCCGTGGGACCGGCTCCGCCGCCGGCCGCACGCGGCAGAGCTCGCTCGCCAGCACGGCGGTCACCGCGCCGGCGCCGGCGGCGACCCACAGCCCCAGAGCCTCGTCGCGGGAGAGCGGCCGGGCGACGACGAGGTCCGCGTAGAACGGATAGGGATCGGCGTGCGTGACGGCGGCGATCGGATCGCGCGGCCAGGCCTCGCCCGCGCCGAGAGTCTTGTCGCGGTCTTCTTGCATCGTCGGAGTCTCCTCCTGAGGCCGGCCCTCTGGGCCCAAAGAAGCCGGCGAGACGCCGGCGCTCCCAGCGGCCCAGCCCAGCCTTTAGCGCTCGTCCGCCGTGGGACCGTAGACCGAGGGCACGGGGACGTCCAGGAGCCGCAGGTAGACCGAGAGCTGGCCGCGGTGATGGTAGCTGTGGTTCAACATCACCCGGCGGAGGAGCGCCGCCTTCGGCCCCGAGAACATCCGGACCTCGCCCCGCCGCATGGTCGTCTCCCGCAGCAGGGCGGAGTCGTCGAGCTGCGACAGCAGCTCCTTGGCGTCGGCGACCTCACGATCGAACTCCTCCAGGATCCCCGCGACGGTCGCCGGCATGGGCGCCGCCTTGACCGTGGTGACGTCCACGTCGTCCTCCTGGACCATCGTCGCGATGCGCTTGGGGATCGACGCGAGGTGCCAGGAGAGCTCGCCGATGGTCTTCGACTTCTGGTGCGGCTTCCAGGAAAGCCGATCGTCAGGGACGCGCTCCAGCACCCGGCGCGTCGTCTTGGCTTCGAGAGTCAGCTCGTCGATGATCGAGTCGATTGCGGCCATGGCCACCTCCGGACGTTACTTTATTTCCGCGGTTACGCTCTCGACCAGTCCACGAGGCGAAGATCCACGCCCGCGGGCTGGTGATGCGCTCGAAATCGAGCGTGTAAGACTGAGTCCATCGCGCGGGCACCGGTCAGCCGCGATCCTGGTCCTTCTGTTGGCTCGGCTGCGCCTGGTCGATCGTGATCCACGTCACGGTGTCCCAGGCATTGTGAATGCCGATGAACAGGAGCAGCAGAGCGGCGGCACCGATCACGAAGAGCGCCGGGGCGGGGTCGCGCAGCAGGACGACCGCCGCCGCGACGATCGCCAGATAGGCGAGAAACGGCAGGATGGAGTGCCACAGCCAGTCCTCGAAGACCGGTTTGTAGCCCTTCTGGCGCCGCGCGCGCTGGATGACGATCGCCACGTAGAGGACGCCCGCGACGCCGGCCGCGCCGAGGACAAAGGTGGTATTCGCGAGACTTGGCCAGGGCGCCGTGAGAATCGCCCCCAGGAACAGGACGGCGCAAAAATGAACCACTGTCGGCGTGCCGAACGCATCGATCTCCCGGCGGCTGCTCTTCCTCTCGCTCCCGGCGACCAAGGCGATCACCACGAACTGCAACCCGGTCAGCGCCGCGGCGGAGGAGCCGATGATGACGTAGAAGGATTCCCATGCGGCGAGTGGCGATACGATGGTCTCGTGCATGGCTCCAAAGTATCCCGAAGGCGAGAGCACCGGCAACTTGGAGAGGGGAGACTCCGATGGAGCGGATGGATGTCGCCGTGGTGGGAGCGGGAGCGGCGGGGG
>DATNKQ010000446.1:0-5499 GCA_035603315.1 Thermoanaerobaculia bacterium | reverse complement strand
TCCGAGGCGCCCCCTGTGGGCGCCTGGGGGCGAGGGCGGCCACGGGGGGCCGCCCCCACCCGATCGGCCCGATGGTGCATTATCGAGAAAGGGCCCAATTTTCGCCGCCGCTGTGATAGACGTTACCAGACTCCTTCGATGCACGAGGAAGCTCAAGCTCTCCGCTATCCGCCGGTGTCGCGGCCGGCGAGCGACTTCGGCGGCGCCGTCCGCACGCCGCCCTTGCCGCCTTTGCCGCGCGATGCGGCCGGCGGCCGGATCGACCTCCTCTGCCCGCGGCCGGTCCATCACGTCCTCGAGTACGCAGCCCTCCACGGCCTGGTGGAAGGCTGGAAGGCGCGCTCGCCCGGCCTGCGGGTCCGTCTCTTCCTGCGCTCCGCGCTCGCCGACGACGCCACCTTCGCCGCGCTGCCGGCCGACGCCGTCGAGCGCCTGCCGGAGGAGGGCGAAGCTCTGGCCGCGCTCACGGCCCGCCTCCGCCAGGAGCCCGCCGCGCGCGTCCTCCTGGGCACGGCTGCCGAGCGCGACGGGCTTGCGACCTCGCTGCCCGATCTTCAGCTCCTCGAGGTGGCGCCCGACGAGTTCCCCATCTTTGGCGCCGAGAGCCCGGCGGGCGCTCTTGCCGCGGCGGCCTTCCATGCCGCCCTCCGCGCCGCCTCGCCGCGATGGCTCTCCGGCGGCTCCCCCGCCGCGCTCGGCCCGGCGCCGTTGATCCTCGTCCATCCCTCGCGCTCGCACGTCGGCGACACGCTCTGGCTGACGCCGCTCCTGCGGGCGATCCATCGCTCCTTCCCGGCGGCGGAGGTCACCGTCGCCGGCGCGCCGACCCTCGGCCGCGTCCTCGCCGGGAACCCCCATGTCCACCGGCTCCTGCCCTACGATCCGGCGGGCGGGGAAGGGGAGCGGCGGCGGGTGCTCGATCCGCTGGCCGGCCGCCGACCCGACGCCGCCCTCCTCGCCTTCGGCCGCCGCCCGCGCGACCGCTGGCTCGCCGAGGCGATGGCGGAGCGCGGGGTGCCGCGGCGGGTGGACCTCGAGTACTTCGAGGCGGCGAGCGACGGCGCCCGGCGCTCCCCCCTCTTCACCGACCAGGGCTGGTGCTTCTGGGGGGCGATGGCGTCGCCGCGGTTCCTCCTCCACGCTCTGGAGCCGCTCCTGGAGCCCGGGAGACCGCGCGACGGGCTCGACGATCTCAACGATCTGAACGATCTCAACGATCTGAACGATCTCGAGGGTCGCCGCGTCGAGGTCGTCTTTGGCGATGGGGCGCGGCGGGAGGCGGCGCGGGTGCTCGCCGAGGGGGGCATCGGCGACCGGCCGTACGCGGTCCTCGCGCCGGGCGGCGAGTCGTCGCAGCGCTGGCCGCCGCGGCACTTCGCCGATCTCGCGCTGGCGCTCGGCGAGGACCTCGGCCTCCACGTGCTCCTGACCGGCGCCCCGGGCGAGGAGCCCCTGCTTGAGGAGGTGCAGGAGGTCGCGGGAGGGATCGATCGGCAGCCCGTCGCCGTCTCGACCGCTCCCCTTCCCGTCCTCGCCGCCCTCCTCGAGCGCGCCCGCCTGCTGGTCGGGAACGACAGCGCGCCCATCCACGTCGCCGAGGCGGTGGGCGCGCCGACCCTCTACCTCGCCCACCACGAGAAGCTCGTCCACTCGCACCCCGCGGGCGCCGCCTGCTGGGCGCTCTACGACGGCTCGGAGAACCGGATCGCCAACGTCACCGTGGCGCAGGTCCTCGGGGCGGTGCGCGAGATGGCCCGCCAGCGGCTCGTAGCTCTTGCGGCACCGCTCCAGCCCATGCTAAATTGTGCCGAACCGTCAGCCTGAAGGATGACGGCCGGCGCCCTGCCGTTGCGCCGGCCACGGGTTCCTTCCCTTTGGAGGAGAATGAGATGAGGGGTCAACGATTCCCGCATGGCGCTCAGGGCAGATTGACGATCACCTTTCTCGGCCTGGCGCTCGTGGCGCTGGCGTTTCCCGTACCCGCCGCCGCGACGGTCGCCTGCAAGCAGACCGTCTACGCGCGGGTGGTCTCCCTCGATTCGGCAATCCCCAGCAACCGGCTGGGCTCGACCCTGCCCGACGGCATGATCTTCGCCCTGGCGGGCGACGTCGAGCCGACCGACGGGGCCAACCCCGCCGACTGGACCACCTGGAACGCCGGCAAGGTCGCCCTGAAGAGCTACAAGCGGCCGCGGCCGATCGTCCTGCGGGTGGCCAAGGGGGAGTGCCTGACGGTGCAGTTCCGCAACCTGGTGGCGACGACCGCCCAGGGCAATCAGACGAGCACCCGAGCCACCTCCGTCCATATGCAGGGCCTCAACTGGACCAGCAGCCAGCAGGACGACGGCTCGTGGGTCGGCGGCACCTCGGGGCAGAACACCAGCAGCCTCTCGAACCCCGGCGACCCCGTGCGCAGCTACACGCTCTTCGCCGTGCAGGAGGGCCCCTTCCTCCTCTACAGCACGGCCGACACGCTGTCGTTCGTCGGCGGCGATTCCGGCAGCGCCGGCGGCAACGGCGGCAGCCTGCAGCTCGGCCTCTTCGGCGCCGTGGTGGTGGAGCCCAAGCAGGCCGAGTTCTACCGCAGCCAGGTCAACCACGAGGACCTCTGCCTGGCGAGCACGGACCACGTGTGGAGCGGCAGCGCCTGCAGCCGGCCGAATCCCGACAAGCTGCCGAAGATCAACTACCAGAGCGTCTATCCGGCGGGTCATCCGCGCGCCGGCCTGACGGTCCTCAACATGATCCAGAAGACCTCGGTCGGCAACGAGCTGGTGCACAGCGACCTGACGGCGATCATCACCGGTCCCAAGGCCGGCCGCTTCCCCGCCGCCGAGGCGGCCCTGCCCGGCTTCCACGAGATCGCGGTTTCCCCGGACCGCCTGCAGCCCTTCCGCGAGTTCACCCTCATCTACCACGAGATGTTCACCAACCAGCAAGCCTTTTCGACCCTGTACGCCGCCCCCTCGCAGCTCAACAAGCTGTTCGAGGCGACCAACGACAACTTCGCCATCAACTACGGCATGGGCGGGATCGGCTCGGAGATCCTCGCCAACCGCTTCGGCGTCGGCCCCATGGGGCAGTGCACGGACTGCAAGTACGAGGAGTTCTTCCTGAGCTCGTGGTCGAACGGCGACCCTGCCATGATCGTCGACAAGAACGCCGACAACGGCTGCCAGGAGTCGACGAGCGGCGACTACACCACCTACGCCTGCCCCGGCCACCAGCCGGCGACCAAGGCCTACTACCCGGACGACCCCTCGAACGTCTACCACGCCTACCTGCAGGACCACACCAAGTTCCGCATTCTGCACGGCGGCTCCAACCTCCACCACATCCATCACCTGCACGCCCACCAGTGGCTGCATTCGCCCGACAGCTCGAGCAGCTCCTATCTCGACAGCCAGGCGATCGGACCCGGCTCGGCGTTCACCCTGGAGACGGTCTACAACGGCGGCGGCAACAAGAACCTGACCGTCGGCGACTCCATCTTCCACTGCCACTTCTACCCGCACTTCGCCGCCGGCATGTGGTCGCTGTGGCGGGTGCACGACACCTTCGAGGACGGCACCGAGCTGGCGGGCTACCCGCAGGGCAAGCCGCTGCCCAACTCGCGCGCCCTGCCGGACGGCGAGATTGTCACCGGCACGCCCACCCCCGCCATCGTGCCGCTGCCCACCAAGGCGATGGCGCCGGAGCCGGCGCCGGTCAAGCTGGTCGACAGCGGCAAGCAGGTCGAGGTCTGCACCGACCACACCTTCACGACCTGCGTCTCCTCACTGGCGCCCACCACCACGGTGAAGGGCCTCAGGAATCCCGGCTATCCCTTCTTCATCGCCAGCACGGGCGGCTCACGGGCGTCGCATCCGCCCCTCGACTTCGCCCTCGCCTGCTCGACGACTGGCGAGCCCTGCAGCGTCACGGGCGCGGCCTGCGGCGGCGGCGGGGTCTGCTCCGCCCTCGACGGCGGTCTGCCGCGGCACGTGGTGGCGACCGGCGGGACGGCCCACGCCGCGCCCTTGAATCCCCTCGACTTCAGCAAGGAGGTGGAGAAGGCGACCGGCATCGAGGTGCCGGAGGACGGCAGCGCGGTCGAGAAGGTCGCCATGGCCTTCCACGCCCTCCGCACCCATCCCAGCGTCACGCCCTCGGGCACCCCCAAGGTGTTCATCACCAACGGCCACAAGCCGATCGCCGGCGCGCCCTATGCCGAGCCCTGCATCGACATCCAGGGTCACGTCCCGCCGGGCCTCCATCAGCGCGACTACTGGGCCGCCGACTTCCAGACCGCGGCGCGCTTCAACAAGGAGGGCTGGCACTACCCGCAGCAGCGCATGATCTCGCTGTGGGGCGACGTCGCCGACTTCATGGGGCTGGACGGCAAGGCGCAGCGCCCGCCCGAGCCGTTCTTCTTCCGCGCCAACTCGAACGACTGCGTCCACTACGTGCTGGCCAACCTGGTGCCCAAGACCTACGAACTGGACGACTTCCAGGTGCGCACGCCGACCGACATCCTGGGCCAGCACATCCACCTGGTGAAGTTCGACGTCACCTCCTCGGACGGCGCCGCCAACGGCTGGAACTACGAGGACGGGACGCTCGCTCCCGACGAGGTGACGGAGCGCATCGACGCCTTCAACAAGGGCTCCTGGGTGCCCTCGCCCGGCGGCCCGGCGGCGCCGCTCAAGCCGAAGTTCATCAAGTTCTTCGGCGCCGACCCCGATTGCCCCCAGGGCAAGTCGGGCCAGCCGGGCGAGCCCCTGAAGTGCCAGTGCCGGCTCACCGGCCAGGACGTGCAGGGCGGCCGCTGGTGCGGCTCGCAGGCGACCGTCCAGCGCTGGTACGTCGACCCGACGCTCAACGACGCGCTGGAGGACCAGACGCTGCGCACCGTCTTCACCCACGACCACTTCGGCCCGTCGACCCACCAGCAGACCGGCGTCTACGCAGCCCTGGTGGCCGAGCCCCACGGCTCCCGGTGGCTCAACAACCAGACCGGCACCCCGTTGGGCGGCCGCACGGCGAGCTCGAACGGCGTCAGCCTGCCGGACGGCGGCCCCACCAGCTGGGAGGCGGTGATCAAGACGGGTCAGCTGTCGGCGACCTACCGCGAGTTCGTCCTCGCCTTCCAGGACTCGACCCTCATGTACCTGCCGTTCCCGGCCTCGGTGAAGGCGCCGGCCTGCCCGGCGGCGGCCGGCGGCCTGCCCTGCGGCTTCTGCTCGACCGACCCCACCAAGGCCTGCGTCACCGATCCGTCGTCGTCCCTCTACTACGCCAAGGTCTGCCCGGCGTCGGTCAGCCTGCCGATCTCCGGCACCGCCTTCAACTCGCAGCTCCAGGCGAGCTGCAACTTCATCCCCGGCATCCCGTCGCGCAACAGCCTCTTCTTCGGCGTCTCCGGCTCGACCACCGCCAACATCTGGGGCCTGGCGCCGGGCACGGCGTTGACGGCCCTCCAGGCGCTCGGCTGGGACACCGTGCCGATCGATCCGGCGC
>DATNKQ010000442.1:0-3292 GCA_035603315.1 Thermoanaerobaculia bacterium | reverse complement strand
GACGTGCGGCAGGTCGGGCTCGTCACCTGCCGCTACTGCATGCCCTACGAGAGCGACATGCCGATCATGCTCTGCCGCCGCCCCAAGGTGCCGCTCGCCCTGCTCTGGCCGCAGATCAAGAAGTACGGGTAGGGCCGCGCTGCTACAATCCGGCGCCGAACCGGGCCCCCTGCGCCCACCTCCCAGCGAGGACCTTCCCCATGGAGCACGCTCCCCGCCGCCCTCATCTGTCCGGCCGCGCCATCGACCCCCGGCCGCTGACCGGCAAGGAGAGCCTCCCCGAGGTCATCGCCCACGCCTTCACCGCCTACAACGCCGGCCGCCTTCGCGAGGCCTGCGAGCTCCTGGTGCAGAAGATGGTCCAACCGGAGGTGACGGTGGGGATGTCGCTCTCCGGCGCGCTGACGCCGGCGGGCTACGGCAAGTCCTGCCTGGTGCCGCTCATCGAGGCCGGGGCCATCGACTGGATGATCTCGACCGGCGCCAACCTCTACCACGACACCCACCACGCCATCGGCCTCCAGATGCACGCCGGCAGCCCGTTCTGGAACGACGTCGAGCTGCGCGAGGAGGGGGTGGTGCGGATCTACGACATCGTCTTCGACTACACGGTGCTGCTCGAGACCGACAAGTTCTACCGCCAGGTGATGCGCCTGCCGGAGTTCCAGCGGCCGATGTCGACCCCCGAGTTCCACTACCGCGCTGGCCGCTACGTCGCCGCCGTCGAGGAGCGGCTCGGCCTCGCCGGCACCTCGCTCCTGGCCGCCGCCCACCGCCACGCCGTCCCTATCTTCACCTCCTCGCCGGGCGACAGCTCGATCGGCATGAACGTGGCGGCGCTGGCGCTCGAGGGCGGCAAGCTCGCCTTCGACGTCAACCTGGACGTCAACCTCTCGGCCGCCATCGTCTGGCAGGCCAAGGAGACGGGGGGCAAGAGCGCCTGCTGGATCCTGGGCGGCGGCAGCCCCAAGAACTTCCTGCTGCAGACCGAGCCGCAGATCCAGGAGGTACTGGGCCTCTCGGAGGCCGGCCACGACTACTTCCTGCAGGTGACCGACGCGCGGCCGGACACCGGCGGCCTCTCCGGCGCCACTCCAGGGGAGGCGGTTTCGTGGGGAAAGGTGGATCCTGAAAAGCTTTCCGACGCCGTCGTCGCCTACTGCGACTCGACGATCGCGCTCCCCCTCCTCACCCACTACCTGCTGGCGCGGGGGACGCGGCGGCCGCCCAAGCGGCTCTACGAGAAGCTGCCGGAGCTCCTGGAGCGGCTGGAGGCGGGGTTCGCGGCGAAGCGGGAGGAGCGGATCGGCGAGGGGGTCTTCAGCGCGAGCGCCCCAGCTCCTCGATCCTAGCCACCACGTCGCGGTAGTTGGTGTTGACGCCGTAGATCTCGACGAAGGTCTTGTAGGCCGACTCGATGTCGCCCAGGCTCTCGTAGACGTTGCCCATGTCGTAGAGGAGGCCCAGGCTGTCGTCCTCGCTCGCCCGCGGCGACTCGAGGCCCCGCCGGTACCACTTGATCGCCAGCTCGGGCAGGCCCTTGTCGAGGAAGCAGAGGCCCAGCATCGAGCAGCAGGCCACCAGGAGCTCGGGGGCCTTGGCGGCGAGCTGGAACTCGCCGATCGCCTCGTCGAGGAGGCCCATCTCGCGGTAGGCGATGCCGAGGTTGAAATGGGTGTCGTAGTCGGTGGGCGAGAGGTTCTCCGCCACCCCCTTCTTGAACCCCTCGACGATCTGCTCCAGCGACTGCTCGGCCGGCTGCACGAGGAGCTCGGAGCCATGGAAGCCCTCTTCGCGGGAGAGCTCCTGCTCGAGCTCGCCGGCCAAGTCGAAGAAGTCCTCCTCGCCGGCCACCCGCTTGCGGCGGCTGCTGTCCACCTCGTCGAGCCAGCTCATGCCGGTGTCGTCGAGCCCCGGCGCTCTCGGAGCTGCGGTCTGTCCCGGTTTCGCCGCGGCGGGCGGCGGCGGCACTTCCGGAACGAAGGCCGCCTCCGGCTCCCCCAGGTCCTCCGCCTCCACCAGCTTGCCGATCTCCAGCAGGTTGAAATGCTCGCCGGGGGCGATCGAGACGATCGGAATGACAGGGGGGAGCGCCGGCGAGGGGACCGACGGAGGAGGGGGCTCCACGGCGGCCGGCGGCGGGGGGCTGGGAGGCACGGAGATCGGGATCGCCGCCGCCGGCGCAGGTGGCGAGCTCGCGAGGCTCGGCGGGGGGCTCGCGGGTGCAACCGGCGGAGCGGCCGGCGGGGCGCTCGCGAGCGGGGCCGGGACGGGGGGCGGCGCCATCTGGGGCGGCGGCGCGGTAGGCACAGCAGGCGCCGCAGTGGCGGCGGGCGCGGCGGGACGGGCCGGCGCCGGCTTCTTCGGGGCGCCCTTGCCGAGGATGCCGCGCAGCAGCTCGTCGACGCCGTCGCCGGCAGCCTCGCGCGCCTGCGGCGGCGCCGCCACCTGGTCGCCGTCCAGCCGGAAGCCGACGGCGAGGAGCCGCCTGCGCACCTTCAAC
Organism: Thermoanaerobaculia bacterium; assembly: GCA_035603315.1. Taxonomy (GTDB): domain Bacteria; phylum Acidobacteriota; class Thermoanaerobaculia; order Multivoradales; family UBA5704; genus DATNKQ01. The sequence continues at coordinate 789 of DATNKQ010000442.1, read as the reverse complement.
CAGGGGTCGCGATCGGAGAGGCCGGCGGCCACCTTCGACATCTGGTTCGCCAGCTCGAGGACCCGCCCGTGGCGCCCCTTGTCGAGGTTGATCTGGATCATCAGCGCGTGGGCACCGAGGTGCCGTGGGGCCATGCGCAGCGCCTCGCGCAGGCGCTCCAGGGCCTTCTCCTCCAGGCCGTACTTGGCGAGCACCTCGGCCTCGGTGACGAGGTCCTCCTCGCGCGGGGCGTGGACCGGCGGGTGGAGCTCGGCCGCCGTGCGCTCGAGGAGCTCGGGATCGATCTTGACCAGGGCGGCTGGGGGAGCCGGAGCGACGGGGGGAGGCGCGGCGGCAGCCGCCGGCTCCTCTTCTTCCATCGACAGCGGCTCGAGGTCCAGCTCGAGCTCGAACGCCGCCGCCGGCAGCCGGTCGTCGAGATCGAGCTCGAGGGGAGTTTCCGGGAGCGCCTCCGGCGGTGTTGGCGGTGCCGGCGCAGGCGGAGGCGCCTGCAGGGCTGGCGGCGGTGCCGGGCGCAGCGAGGCCAGGGTGTCGTCCCCGATGTCCACCGCCGCCGGCTCCGCCCGCTCCTCCTCCGGCGCCTGCGCCCAGGCCGGGCGCCGGGGAGCCTCGTCCAGCATGTCGGCGGGCGGCTTGACCAGGCTCGCCGGCTCGGCCTCGTCCTCGATGTCGAGGACGAAGACGTCGTCGAGGTCGAGATCGAACTCCTCCGGCACGGCGGCGGCCTGCGCCGCCTCCTCCGCCACCGCCTCCATCTCCGGGTACGTCGGCGCGGCGGGGGGCCGGGAC
>DATNKQ010000428.1:0-4754 GCA_035603315.1 Thermoanaerobaculia bacterium | reverse complement strand
GAGCCAGCCCGCGGAGACCTTGCTGCCGGTGCGGATGAGGTTGGGGCCGTGCAGGCGATTGATCTGGGGGAAGAAGTCGTCGCGCTTGGCGTTGGCGTCGACGATGTGGCAGCCGGCGCAGCCGACGCCGTCGAACAGCTTCTTGCCCTCCGCCGCGTCGCCGGCCGGGGCCGGCGGGTACTGCGGCGCGTCCGACTTCGCCCACAGGTACGAGACGATGGCGGTGATCTCCACCTTCTGCCGCTCGAGGTTGCGCGCCCCCTTGACGTTCTCCTGGTAGAAGAAATGCGGCATGAAGGTCGTGGGATGGAAGCTGCGCGGCGCCTCGATCCACTTGTAGGCCCAGCCGGGGTTGGTCTTGCCGGCGATCCGCGTGAGGTCCGGTCCGGGCTTGCGGAGGTCGGTGAAGGCCGGGTAGTCGACGACGTGGCAGTTCGCGCAGCCCATGTGGGTGATCAGGTCCCGGCCGACCTCCTGGGTCTGGGCGGCCGGCGTCCAGGTGTCGGCGGCGTGGCAGGTGACGCAGCCGGCCTCGCTCATCCCCTGCGGCAGGATGGGGTTCTCGAGGTAGGGCTGCTCCACCCAACCGTAGCGCCGCTCCCAGTCCTCCCGCTGCTTGGCGTCGACCGGGCTGTGGCCGGCGCGCGAGAAGTCGGTGGCGCGGTCGAGGCCGCCGTGGCAGGTGGTGCAGCCGTAGCGGGTGTAGGGATGGGGCGAGCCGTCGCCGACGAAGGCCGCGAGGTTGGGATGGGTGCGGAAGGGCTCCTTCCACTCCGGCCCGTCGAACCCGGGGCGGTTGGCGGCGACGTGGCAGGTCATGCAGCGGTCGACGCGCTCGATGTTGGTGAAGTAGATGTTGTGGTAGAGCCCCGGCAGGATGACCTGCTGCACGTGCAGGCTGGGCAGGATGAAGTCGAGGAGGGGGGCGTTCAGCACCAGGTAGTCGACCCCTTTGCCGAGCACCGCCGCCCGCTTCTCGACACCCGTCAGGCCGCTCTCCAAATCGGCGATCTTCTTCTCGGCGTCGGTGATCGTCTTCCGTTTCTCCGCGAGCTGGGCGATGGCGGCGTCGCGCTGGGTCTCGAAGTCCTCGCGCTCCTTCTTGCGGTCGGCGAGCTCCTGGCGGAGACGGGCGACCTCCTTGCCCTTCTCCCCCATCGCGCCCTGGTCGCGCGCCTGGATGACCATGTCGTACTCGAAGCGGCGGGCGTCCAGGAGCGACTTCGTCTTCTTCCACGCCGAATCGGCTTTATAGACGTCCGCCTTCCGCTGGTCGATCTTCTTCTCGAGCTCCCTGGCGCCGGCGTTGTGCTGGTCGAGCTCGGCCTGCGCCGTCTGGATGTCCTTCTGGAGCTGGCCCACCTCCTGCTCGTTGATCTTCTTCCTCTCCTCCTCCGCGTCCTTCTGGAGCTTGGCGTTCTCCAGGCTGCGGAACTCCGACTGGAAGCGCTTCCAGGGCTGGGCGTAGTCCGCGAACACCATCCACAGGGTCACCGCCAGGAGCCCCAGCGAGCTCCAGGCGAAGACCATGTTCATGCGACCGAAGTTGTAGTGCCGGTCGGGGCGCTTCTCCGGCGCCACCCGCTTGGGGGGCGCGGGAGTGGGAGGGGTTGGAGGGGTCATATGTTGAAGAAATACTCCTGGATGTGGATGAAGTATTTGAGGTTGAAGAGCCACCGGCAGTACATCTTGATCGGCAGCAGCATCATGACCAGGAAGAGGACGATGCCGATGTAGAAGCGCGGCGCCCCCATCTTCTCGTAGTACCGCCGCAGGCGCTTGACCTTGGACAGGAGCACCGGCAGGGCGAAGAAGTAGAAGCCGATGAGGAGGATGCCCGGCAACTCGCGGACGAACCAGTTCCCCGGCAGGCCGGTGTGCAGCAGCTTGATCCAGAAGTATTCCGAGAGGTCGACGTTGGTCAGCGGATCGACCTTGGTGATGTCCCAGAATTCATAGGGGCCGAAGAAGTTCCAGTTGGGGCCGCGGAGGAAGGTGCCGATGACGATCATCTGGCTCCAGAGGATGAGCCAGCCGAACAGGAAGATGCCGATCTCGACCCGGCGCTCGCGGAAGGTGTAGTAGCCGTTCCCCTTGGGGTTGGTGTCGATGTAGGGGATCGCCATCAGGCCGACGATGATGAGGCCGGGCAGGAGGACCCCCGCCAGCCAGGGATCGAAGTAGACCAGCATCTCCTGGAGGCCCAGGAAGTACCAGGGCGCCTTCGACGGGTTGGGGGCGAGGGCCGGGTTCGCGGGGTCCTCGAGCGGCGCCTTCAGCACGATCGACCAGACCACCAGGACGACGGTCAAGACGATCATGAAGATGAACTCGGAGAAGACCAGGTCCGGCCAGGTGAAGATGCGGTCCTCCACCTCGGTCTTCTCGAAGTTCGGCTCGCCGCGGCTGGCGGCGAGGTCGTTGCGCCGCGCCTTGTACATGGCGAACCAGACGAAGAAGCCGGCCAAGAAGACCATCATGACGATCGGCACGTTGTCCGGCTTGCCGACGATCTGGCGGAAGTTGGGGTCGAAAAGCGAGAGGACGAAGAAGCCGGTGCCGCCGACCAGAAGCGCCAGGCCGCCGGCCTTCGTCCACAGCTTGCCCGAGCGCAGCATGAGGAAGAAGCCCAGGAGCGCCAGCGTGAACGACCACCGGGGGCCCGACAGGAAGTTGATGAAGTCCTTGATGGCTGTCATGCGGGCGTCCTAGACCGGCCCGGAGATGCCGCCGTCCTTGCGCACCCGCCAGAAGTGGACGGCGATCAAGAAGGCGGCGGCGAGCGGGATGCCGACGCAGTGGAGCACGTAGAAGCGGATGAGCGTCGCACCGCCGATGGTCCGGCCGCCGATCAGCGCGAAGCGGGCGTCGCTGCCGGCGTGAATCAATCGTTGCCCTCCCAATTTGAGGAAGGCGGCACCCGGTCCCTCGTTCCCTAGCATCGGCGTCGCGCGCGCCATGTTCGAGCCGACGGTGATGGCCCAGATGGCGAGCTGGTCCCAGGGCAGCAGGTAGCCGGTGAACGAGAGGAGAAGGGTGAGCACGAGGAGGATCACCCCGACGTTCCAGTTGAACTCGCGGGGCGGCTTGTAGGAGCCGGTCATGAAGACGCGGAACATGTGCAGCCAGACCGCGATCACCATGGCGTGGGCGCCCCAGCGGTGGAGCTCGCGCATGATCCCGAAGGCCGCCGCCTCGCGCAGGTCGACGATGTCGACGTAGGCGAAATCGACGGTCGGCCGGTAGTAGAACATCAGCAGCAGGCCGGTGATGGTCTCGACGAGGAAGAGGAAGAAGGCGGTGCCGCCCATGCACCAGGTGTAGCTCATGCGGATGCCCGACTTCTTCACCTTGATGGGGTGGAGGTGGAGCACCACGTTGCCGAGCATGGCGAGCGCCCGCTTCCGGTTGTCCGTCGGGATGCCCACCCGGAAGATGGACTTCCAGACCTGTGACTTGGTGATCGACTTGTTCAGCTTGCCTAGCATGAGACCTCTTCGGGATCAGCCGGGGATGAAGGAGTTGGGGTCGTCCCACTGGCCCAGTTCCCACTGGAACTTCTGGCCCTTGTCGACCACGATGCGGCCGTCGTCGGGGCTGACGGAGATCTTCGCCCGCTCGAGCGGACGTGGGGTCGGCCCTTCGAAGTTGACGCCGCTCTTGTAGTAGCCGCTGCCGTGGCAGGGGCACTTGAACTTGTTCTGCGCCGCCAGCCAGGCCGGCGGGCAGCCCAGGTGGGTGCAGATGGCGATGAGGGCGAAGATCTTGCCGCCGTCGTGGACGATCCAGACGCCGTGCTCGTCGACCAGGCGGGTGTCGACGACGCCGGCGGGATAGTCCTCGGGCCTGTTGGCCTTGAACAGGGTGGGCGGCTCGAAGAGCACGTTGGGAAACATGAAGCGCCCCATGGCGACGGTGCAGCCGCCGATGGCGGCGGTGAAGCCCACCCAGGCGACGGCAGCCCAGGAGAAGAAGCCGCGGCGGGTGAGATCGGCGGCTGCGGCTGCCGGAGCGGTGGCGGGCTTGGCGGCGGCCGGGGCGGCGGGCTTGGCGATTGGAGCCGGGGGAGCCGAGGGAGCCGGGGACGCGGCTGCCGGAGCCGAGGGCTTGGCGGCAGGTGCAGCGGGAGCCGGGGGTGCGGCGGCCGGGGCTGGAGTGGGGGAGGCGGTCGAGGCCGCCGGGGCGCTGGCGGCGGGCGGCGGAGGGGTGGCGGGCCGGGAAGCCGGCGCCGCAGATTCTGGCGGCGCCGACCCCGGATTCCCGGGAGCGGTACCGTCCTTTGTGTCTTCGGCCATGTAGAACCTTTCGAGGCGCGATTCGTCCTGCAGGTCTTCGTTTTCGAGCCCGCCCTTTCTAGCGGAACGGGCGGAGGGTGTCAATGCCCGTCGCCGACGGTCGCCGCCAGAGCCGCGCGCTCGAGGGCTTGGGCGCGCCCGACGCCCATGGCGATGACCTTGGCGTAGTAGCGGCTCATCGTCCCCTGGACCGCCGGCGCCACCTTCCCGGGATCGGGCGCGGCGTCGGCGCCGAGGCCGGCGAAGGCCGCCATCCCGCCACCCTCGACGAGCGGGCGCACCCAGGCCAGCGGCTCGCTGCCGACGTCGGTCACCGTCACCTGCAGGATCCTGCCCGCGGCGTCGAACGCTACCCCCAGCCCCAGCGGTCCATGCTCGGACGGGACCCACACCAGGATCACCCGGCCGACGAGCCGGCCCTGGCCGTCGCGGCCGGCGTAGATCTTCGCTTCCTCGCTC
>DATNKQ010000423.1:0-10292 GCA_035603315.1 Thermoanaerobaculia bacterium | reverse complement strand
CAACGGCCGCCGAGGAAGGGCCGGCCGCCGTTCCGCCACCGGCTCCACAGCCCTCCCCGCCGCCGACCGCACCGACACCTCCGATCGCGCCCCTGACTCCCCCGGCTCCCACGGCTCCAATCGCGCCGCCCCCTGCCGCGGCGCCGGCTCCGCCCGCCGTGAGCCTCGAGGAACGCCTGGGGGCGCACTTGCCGGTGTGGATCGGCTCGATCGCGCTCGCTCTGGCCGGCGCCTTCCTCGTCAAGTACTCCTTCGAGCGCGGCCTGCTGTCGCCGGCCTTCCGGGTGGCCCTGGGCATCGCCTTCGGGCTCGGGCTGCTGGCCGGCGGCGAGCTGATGCGGCGCTCCAACTCCCGCGTCTCGCAGGGGCTGTCGGCGGCCGGCGTCGCCGACCTCTTCGCCTGCTTCCTGGCCGGCGTCCACCTCTACGGCCTGATCTCCCCGGCGGTGGGGTTCGTCCTCATGGCCCTGACCACCGCCGTCGCCGTCATCCTCTCGCTACGGCAGGGGCCGATGGTGGCGCTGATCGGCCTGGTCGGCGGCTTCCTCGCCCCCTACTGGGTGCGCTCCGGCGAGCCCAGCGCGCGCAACCTCTTCGGCTATCTGCTGCTGCTCGAGGTGGGCCTCCTCACCGCCTCGCGGCGGCGCGGCTGGTCGGGGGTCGCCTTCCTCGCCCTCGGCTCGGGTCTGGTCTGGATCCTCGCCTGGCTGGCCGGCCCCTTCCAGCCGGCCGACGCGCTCTGGCTCTGCCTCTTCCTCCTCTTCTCGGTCTTCGCCGCCGTCGTCGCCGCCCTCTCCGGCGGACCCGCCGACTGGGGCGGACGGCTGCCGGCGACGGCCCTCGGTTGGGGGCCGGCCGCCCTCGGGCTGGTGGCGACGGCGCTGGTCGCCGGCCGCGCCGGATACTCGACGACCGAGTGGGTCTTCTTCGGCCTGCTGGCGGCGGGGACTCTCTTCCTGGGGGCCTTCGACACCGCCTACGCCGGCCTCGCCTGGGTGGCGGCGGGAACAGCCGCGGTGCTCCTCGGCTCCTGGACCTGGAAATCGCTCCGCGACGACCTGCCCCGCTACCTGTGGACGACCCTCGCCCTCGGTCTCCTCTTCGCCGTCGGCGGCTATCTCGCCGCCCTCTACAGCAGCCGGTCCGGAAGGGTATCCAGAGCCAGGGCCGAAGGCAGGGCGGCGGCGCGGCGGGGGCTCTGGATGGCCCTCTCGGCGGCTTCGGCCCTGGTCTTCTTCCTCATCGCCTACGGGGCGGAGAAGGGCGAGCGGCTCGGCGTCCCCTGGGGCCCGCTGGCCCTCGCCTGCGCTCTCCTCTACGTCCTCGCGGCCGCCGCGCTGGTCCGCCTGCGGGGACCGCTGGCGGCCAGGCCCCGGGAGCTCGCGGCGCCGCTCGCCGCCCTCTGCGTCGCGGCGACCACCTTCGTCAGCCTGGCGGCGCCGCTGGAGCTCGAGCGCGCCTGGATGTCGGTCGCCTGGGCGCTCGAGGTGCCCGCCCTCTTCTGGCTCGCCGGACGCTTCCGGCTGCCCGTTCTCACCACCCTCGGGCGCGCCCTGGCGGTGATGGCCGGCGTGCGGCTGCTGCTCAACCCTGAGATCCTGGCCTACCCGATCGGCGAGCGGCCGCTCTTCAACTGGCTCCTCTACGGTTACGGGGTGCCGCTCGCGGCCTTCGCCGCCGCCGCCGTCGCCGCCCGCCGGCAGGGGGACGAACGCTCGGCCACCGGCCTCGAAGGGGGTGCCCTCGCCTTCGGCTTCGCCCTCGTGAGCCTGGAGATCTGTCAGGTCTTCCACCCCGGCCATCCCGGCGCCGGGCCGACCTACCTCGCCCAGTGGGCCGCCCTCACGGCCGCCTGGCTGCTTCTCGGCTGGGGCGCCCTGGCGGCGGCCGACCGGATGACGCCGCCGCGTCCGAGCTTAGCGGTGGGCGGTCGCATCCTCGTCCTTGCCGGCCTTCTGGGCACGGCGCTGGGGCCGGGCCTGGCGGCCAACCCGCTGTGGGAGCACCGGCCGGTGGGCGAGACGCCGATCGCGAACGGGCTCCTGGCGCTCTTCGGGCTCCCCGCCGCGCTCCTCCTGGCGGCGGCCCGGCATCTCGCGCGGAGGGCCGCCTCCAGCCGCCTCGACCGGCTGCTGACGAAGGCCTGGTCGGGGGGAGCGCTGGCGCTCCTCTTCGTCCTCGTCTCGCTCGAGGTGCGCCAGCTCTTCCACGGCAGCTATCTGGATGCGGGAACCGCCGGAGCCGCCGAGCGCTACGCCTACTCCGCAGCCTGGATCCTCTTCGGCACCGCCCTTCTCGTCCTCGGCATCGCCCGCCGCGGCAGGGCATTGCGCTACGCGTCGCTGGCGGTGATGATGATCGCGGTGGTGAAAGTCTTCCTCTACGACACCAAGAACCTCTCCGACCTCTACCGGGTCTTCTCCTTCCTGGGGTTGGGCGGCAGCCTGCTCCTCCTCGCCTACCTCTACCAACGCTTCGTCTTCCGGGAGAGCGGCCGATGAGGGACGCGGCCGGCCTGCTGGCGGCCGCGCTCCTCCTCGTTGCCGCAGCGGTGGCCGCGGCGGAGCCGGCCGCGACCGGGCCCGGGGCTCCACCGACCCCGCCGGCCGCCCCAGCCAACGTCGAAGGGTTCCTCTACACCCGCCCGGTGCAGGTGCCGGCGCGCGGTTGGGTGCGTGTGCCGCTCGACTTGACGGCGCTCCGGCACCTGGCGCCAGAGGGCTCTCCCGGCGGCGGCGAACTGCGCGTCGTCAGCCCCGCCGGCGCCGAGGTGGCGAGCCGAATCACCCCCGACCTCGCCTCCGGCGAGCGCCGGGAGGTGACGGTCGCCGAGCTCAAGGCCGAAGAGGGGGGCTGGAGCCTGCTGCTCGACCTCGGCCCCAACCCGCCTCCCCACGAGCGGCTCTACTTCGACCTCTCCCGTCTGACCAGCGCCCCGGCCGTGCGCCTGGAGGGGAGCGCCGACGGCGCCGCCTGGGAGCCGCTCGCCGTCGGCGACCTCTTCCAGATCGGCAGCCAGGGGGGCCTGAAGCGCACCTCCCTCGTCTACGCGGCGACCGACCTCCGCTACCTGCGCCTCCACTGGCCCCGGCGGGCGGGCTTCCCGGAGGTGCGGCGGGTGGAGGTCGAGATCGCGCCCGGCCCCTCGCTCGCCGTCACTACCCGCGACGCCCGCTGCGAGCACCGGCCGCCGGCGCTGACGATCTGCCGCCTGCCGCTGCCGGCCGCCGGGCAGATCCTGCGGCGGCTGACGGTCAACCTGGGAGGCGAGGGGAGCGTCGGCTACCGGCTCTACGAGCCGCAGGACTCGCGCTGGCGTCCGGTCTTCGAGGGGACCTGGCAGCGCTCGGGCCGCGAGGTCCCCCACGCCCTGCCCTTCGACCCGCGGCCGGTCGCCGGCGACGTGCTGCGCCTGGAGCTCGCCGGCGCCGCGGCGCCGCCACCGCTCCTCAAGAGCTTCGGCGTCGAGCTCGCCGTCGAGACCGTCCTCTTCTATGCCGAGGAGCCGGGCTCCTACACCCTCGCCTACGGCGCCGCCACGGGGGTGCGGGCGGCGGCTCCCAGCCGTCCCCGGGAGCCGGCGGAGGACGTCGCCTGGCTGACGCCGGGACCCGAGCAGGAGCATCTGCCCCCCAGCCTGCCCGCCGCTGCCACCGCCCCCGGCAACCGCCTGGGCGACGTCCGCTTCGAGGCCGCCTGGAAGGTCGCCGCTCCCGGCGCCGTCCCCGGCGGCCTCGTCCGCCTGACCGTCCCGCCGGAGGTCTATCTCCATGCCCGGCCCGACCTCGCCGACCTCCGCCTCTCCTGGCAGGGGCGGCAGATCCCCTATCTGCGCTGGACGCCGCCCGAGCCGGCGCTGGTCGTCGAGCGCGAGGGACTGAAGCCCTTCCCCATGGACCGCCGGGAGCGCAGCAACACCAGCCGCGTCGACCTCGAGCTGCCGCAGGCCGGCCTGCCGGTCACCCAGCTCCTGATGACGGCGCCGCCGAGCCCGCTGCGCCGGGCGGTCTCAGTGAGCTACATCGAGCCGCAGCGGCCGGGGGTGGAGGGAACGGAGCGGGTGGCGGCGCGCACCACCTGGGAGTGCATGCCGCAGGCGCCGCTCCCCTGCCGCCACCTCCTGGCCCTGACCGGCCCGGCGCCGCTGCGCCTCGACCTCCGCTTCGAGGACCGCGACAATCCGCCGCTCGCCGGCCTAGGCCTCGCCCTCTTCCGCCGCGGCGACGTGCTGGTCTTCGCTTGGCCGGAAAAGGGAGACGTGCGGCTGCTGGCCGGCGCCCGCGGCCTGCCGGCTCCCGACTACGACCTCGAGGCGCTGCGCGATCCGCTCCTGGCGAGCCCCTGGCACGCGGCGGAGATCGACCAGAAGGGCCAAACCCCACCGGGGGCCACCCGCTTCAGCCGCTGGCTGATGCCGCTGACGCTGGTCGTCGCCGGCGCCTTCCTCCTCATCCTCCTGCGGCGCATCCTCGCCGGCGCGTGACGGTCCAGCGCCTGGTCACCGGACGGAGCCGCCTCCTCCTCGTCGGGGCCGGCCACGCGCATCTGGAGATCCTGCGCCGGCTCGCCCGCGAGCCCCCCGGGGTCGAGCTCACGGTGGTCTCGCCGGCGCCCCTCCACCACTACTCGGGGATGGTGCCGGGCTTCCTCCAGGGCACCTACTCGGAGGAGGAGATCGCGGTCGACGTGCCGCGGCTGGCGGCGCGCTCGGGAGGCCGCTTCCTGGCGGGGACGGCGGTGGCGCTCGATCCGGCCCGGCGGGCGGTCCACCTGGCGGGCGGCGAAGAGGTGACCTACGACCTGGTCTCCTTCGCCGTCGGCTCGGACACCGCCGGGGTGGAAGACCCCGCCGTCGCCGGCAGCGTCCAGCGCATCAAGCCGCTGGCGCGGGTGACCCGCCTCCGCGAGCGGCTCTTCGACCTCGCCGGCGGCGGGCCGCAACCTGTAGAGGGCGCAGAGGGGGCGGACGGCGCTGACAGGGCGGGCGCGGCGGCCGAGCGGCGGGTGGCGGTCGTCGGCGGCGGGGCGGCCGGCGTCGAGGTGGCCTGCGCCGCCGAGAAGGTGCTGGCGAGCTTCGGCCCCGGCGGCAGGGTGATGATCGTCGAGGCGGGCGCCGACATCCTCTCCGGCTACACCGCCCGCTGCCGCCGCCGCGCCCGCGACATCCTGGCGGCGCGCGGCATCGCGGTCAAGACGGCGAGCCCCGTCGCGGCCGTCCGCGCGGACGCGGTCGAGATCGCGGGCGGCGGCGAGATCGCTTCGGATCTCACCATCTGGCTCACCGGGGCGGTCGCCCTGCCGCTCTTCCAGGGCTCCGGCCTGCCGCTCGACGCGCGCGGCTTTCTCCTCGTCGACGGTGCCCTCCGCTCGCTCGCCGACCCCCGCGTCTTCGCCGCCGGCGATTGCGGCACACTGGCCGACCACCCCGACACCCCGAAGGCCGGGGTCTACGCCGTGCGCGAGGGGCCGGTCCTCTGGCAGAGCCTGAAGGCGGCGCTCGAAGGCGGCCCGGCGCCGAGCTACCGGCCGCAGAAGGGCTTCCTCTCGCTCCTGAACACCGCCGACGGCCGCGCCCTCCTCGAATACAAGGGGCTGGTCTCGCACTCGCGCTGGGCCTGGCGCCTCAAGGACGCCATCGACCGCCGCTTCCTGGCGCGCTATCGGTGAATCATCCCTCGGGGACGCCGGCAAGCCCCGCCCCTACACAAGAAACTACAGCCCGCCCCTGCAGGGGTAGGGTGCGCTGCGCGCACCATTTCGGGTACCGACGGTCATGGCGCGCACAGCGCGCCCTACTCTTCCTTCGCCGGCGGCCTGAAGGGCTCGAGGGGAAGCAACCGAGGGTATACTTGTTGGCAGCCGGGACGCAGAATGGGAATCTCGGCTAGGGCACTCCACTTGAGATGGAGTCGAAATGGCAGATCGTATTGAGCTTTCCGCGGAGCTTATGACTAAAATTGGCTGGTATTACAACGCGGTGATGGCGATGGGTTTTATCGCACTCGGGGTTGACGCAATTATCGTCTCAATTTTCACGAATCTGAGCATAGTCTCGTTCGCGGGGTCTTGTTGCCTCTTTTTCGGCGCATTGTACCTTCTGCGGTGGAAGTGGACTAGTGGACTAAAGCGTATCGAGATCGCGGGCGATGCCCTGTACATGAGCGACTACTTGGGCCGCCAGGGCGCTGTGCACCTGGGCAATGTGGCCGACGTTGGTGAGACGGGGGTCTTTGCTCTAAAGAGAATAGAGCTAAGGTTCGACGTTGATACGAGATTCGGCAGAATCGTACAGTTCCGTCCGAAAGGCTGGAGAACCAGTGCCTGGCGACCCCAGCCAATCGCCACGTTCCTGAAAGAGAGAGTCGCATCTGCGCGTGTGGGCGTCCAGCCGACCTTGACGACGCCTGCTCAGCAGTACGGCGAGTTGCAGGCCGCGATGACCCGACTCCGCAAGACTGAGGACCAGGCGCACTCGGCGGATGCGAACGCCTAAATAGGGTGCGCTCCGCGCGCTATCGACGGTTGTGGCGCGCACAGCGCGCCCTACGGGCCTCGCTCTTTCTTCTCTTCCTTCCTGCGCTGCCGGTCCACGCCCACGAGCTCGGCGCCATCCAGGTGACCGCCACCTTCCGGCACGATGGCACCTATCAGGTGGACGTGGCGGTCGACGACTCTCACCTTCCTTCCTCCTTGCAGCCGGGGCGGGCGGACGGCGGGACCCTTTTCGGCCCCATCGCCGGTATGACGCCGGCGCTGCAGGCGAAGGCGGGTCCCTTCCTGCAGGCCCTCGTCGAGCGCTCGACGATCGCCTTCGATGGCCGCCGGGTGGCGCCGCGGGAGCTCGCCGTGGAGCGTCCGGCGCCTCCCCCTGCCGGCGATCCCTTCGCGCCCGCCCGCCGGTTGACCCTCCACCTCCGCGGCCCCATCCCCCCAGGCTCCCGCGCCTTCACCTGGGCGGTGGCGATCCCCCTGGGCTCCTATCCCCTGGCGCTCAAGAACGAGGGCGATGCGGGACCCGCCTGGCGGTGGGGCGAGGGCGGCACGGCGAGCGCCCCCTTCCTCCTCGCCGCGCGGGTGGTGCCGCCGACCCGCGGCCGGGTGGCGCTCCAGTACCTCCGGCTCGGCTACTCGCACATCTTGCCCAAGGGGACCGACCACATCCTCTTCGTGCTGGGGATCTTCCTCCTGAGCCTGCGCCTGCGCCCCATGCTGACGCAGGTGACCGCCTTCACCGTCGCCCACACCATCACTCTCGCGCTCACCATCTACGGCCTGGTGTCGCTGTCGCCGCGGATCGTCGAGCCGGCCATCGCTCTCTCGATCGTCTACGTGGCGGTAGAGAACGTCCTCACCCGCGAGCTGAAGCCGTCGCGCGTCGCCCTCGTCTTCGGCTTCGGCCTCCTCCACGGCATGGGCTTCGCGGGCGTCCTCTCGCAGCTCGGCCTGCCGCGCTCGGAGTTCCTGACCGCGCTCCTCTGCTTCAACCTGGGCGTCGAGGGCGGCCAGCTGACGGTCATCACGGCCGCCTTCCTCCTCATCGGCCTCCCCTTCCGCCGGAAGCCCTGGTACCGCCAGCGGGTGGTCATCCCCGCCTCCTGCGCCATCGCCCTCGTCGGCCTCTACTGGTCGATCCAGCGCATCTTCTTCTAGCGGTCGCAAGCGATTGACAATCTTTAGTCGCCTGGTATCATCTGGAATCAGGACTGTCTCAGTCCTGTTTTGAAGGGAAGAGGTCCGAGCATGATCAGGATCACCCGGCAGACCGACTACGGCATTGTCCTCCTGACCCACATGGCGGGCGACTGCGAACGGCGCTTCAACGCTCCCGACCTGGCGGCGGAGGTGAACCTGCCGCTGCCGACGGTGTCGAAGATCTTGAAGCTGCTGACGCGGGAGGGGCTCCTCGTCTCGCACCGCGGGATCAAGGGGGGCTACAGCCTGGGCCGCCTGCCGGAGGAGATCACCATGGCGGAGATCGTCGGCGCCCTGGAGGGGCCGATCGCCATCACCGAGTGCATCGACGAGACCTCGGGCTGCGTCCACGAGCCGATCTGCCGCGTGCGCAGCAACTGGCACCGCATCAACGAGGCGGTGCGGATGGCGCTCGCCGGGATCACGCTCGCCGAGATGACGCACCCGCTCGCCGCCCGCCTGGTGACTCTGGGCGGCCGCAGCGTGCCGCCGCCGCTCCAGGTGCAGCACCAAGTCTGAGGCCAAGTTTGAGGTAGGTACTGTTGAAAGAGAGATGAGCGACATGGAAACCGCCACCAACACCATCGAAGATTTCGCCCGCCAGGACTACAAGTTCGGCTTCGTCACCGACGTCGAGCAGGACATCGTCCCGCCGGGCCTGAACGAGGACGTCGTGCGCCTGATCTCGGCCAAGAAGAACGAGCCGGAGTGGCTGCTCGACTGGCGCCTCAAGGCCTATCGCCACTGGCTGACGATGACCGAGCCGACGTGGGCCAACATCCACTATCCGCCGATCGACTACCAGGCGGCCTCGTATTACGCCTCCCCCAAGGCGAAGGCCGGGCCGAAGAGCCTGGAGGAGGTCGATCCCGAGATCCTCGCCACCTACACCAAGCTGGGCATCCCGCTGCGCGAGCAGGAGATGCTCGCCGGGGTGGCGGTCGACGCCGTCTTCGACAGCGTCTCGGTGGCCACCACCTTCAAGGCCAAGCTCGGCGAGATGGGGATCATCTTCTCCTCCTTCTCGGAAGCGGTCCACAACCATCCCGACCTCGTGCGCGAGTACCTGGGCTCGGTCGTCCCCTACAGCGACAACTTCTTCGCCACCTTGAACTCGGCGGTCTTCTCGGACGGCTCCTTCGTCTACATCCCCAAGGGCGTCCGCTGCCCCATGGAGCTGTCCACCTACTTCCGCATCAACGCCAAGAACTCGGGCCAGTTCGAGCGCACGCTGATCATCGCCGACGAGGGGGCTTACGTCTCCTACTTAGAGGGCTGCACGGCGCCCATGCGGGACGAGAACCAGCTCCACGCCGCGGTGGTCGAGCTGGTGGCGCAGAAGGACGCCCAGATCAAGTACTCGACGGTGCAGAATTGGTATCCCGGCGACGAGAACGGCAAGGGCGGCATCTACAACTTCGTCACCAAGCGCGGCAAGTGCGAGGGCGCCAACTCGAAGATCTCCTGGACCCAGGTGGAGACCGGCTCGGCCATCACCTGGAAGTACCCGAGCGTCATCCTTAAGGGGGACAACTCGGTCGGCGAGTTCTACTCGGTCGCCCTGACCAAGGGCTACCAGCAGGCCGACACCGGCACCAAGATGATCCACATCGGCAAGAACACCCGCTCGACGATCGTCTCCAAGGGCATCTCCGCCGGCCACGGCCAGAACACCTACCGCGGCGGCGTGCGGATCCTGCGGGGAGCGGACAACGCGCGCAACTTCTCGCAGTGCGACTCGATGCTCATCGGTGACCAGTGCAGCGCCCACACCTTCCCCTACATCGACGTCCAGAACCCGCTGGCGCGCATGGAGCACGAGGCCACCACGTCGAAGATCGGCGAGGACCAGATTTTCTACTGCAACCAGCGCGGCATCGCCACCGAGGACGCGGTGTCGATGATCGTCAACGGCTTCTGCAAGGAGGTCTTCAAGGAGCTGCCGATGGAGTTCGCGGTGGAGGCGCAGAAGCTGCTCGCCGTCAACCTGGAAGGCAGCGTCGGCTGATGGGAGAGCGCGCCAGCATGCTGACGATCAAGAACCTGCACGCCAGCGTCGAGGGCAACGAGATCCTGCGCGGGATCGACCTCGAGATCGCGGCCGGGCAGGTGCACGCCATCATGGGACCGAACGGCTCGGGGAAGAGCACGCTCGCCCGCGTCCTCGCCGGCCAGGAGGCCTACGCCGTCACCCAGGGCGAGATCCTCTTCGACGGCAAGGACCTTTTGGAGATGGATCCCGAGGAGCGGGCGCGGGAAGGGGTCTTCATGGCCTTCCAGTACCCGGTCGAGATCCCCGGGGTGAGCAACACCTACTTCTTGAAGGCGGCGTTGAACGCCGTCCGCAAGCACCGCGGCCTCCGCGAGCTCGACGCCCTGGAGTTCTTGACCCTGGTGCGCGAGCGGATGAAGCTCGTCCAGATGGACGAGTCGCTCCTCTCGCGGCCGGTCAACGAGGGCTTCTCGGGGGGCGAGAAGAAGCGCAACGAGATCTTCCACATGGCGGTCCTCGAGCCGCGCCTGGCCGTGCTCGACGAGACCGACTCCGGGCTCGACATCGACGCGCTGCGCATCGTGGCGGCGGGCGTCAACGGGCTGCG
>DATNKQ010000409.1:0-9270 GCA_035603315.1 Thermoanaerobaculia bacterium | reverse complement strand
TCAGGAAGTCGGCCAGCGGAGCGTTCTTGCCGTTCAAGGTCCGCAGTCGCCAGTCCCGACCGAAACCGACCGAGAGAAGCGCCCGGCGGTCTCCTTCGACCTCCCCCTCCAGGTGGAATAGGGTGCCGCCGTGGCGGATGCAGTCGGCGATCTGCGGGGTGCGGAAGCTGCGGGTGGTGGCCAGCACGTAGATCGCCTCGAGGAGGCTGGTCTTGCCGGCGCCGTTTCCACCCAGGAGGAGGTGCGAGCCCACCGACGGCTGCCAGACGAGTGGCTCCAGGTTGCGGAAGCTGTTGAGGGTGAGCTGGGAGAGCAAGCCAGGAGGGGAGCGAGGGCGCGGGGTCCTGCCGCCGGGTGGCAGGGGAGCGAGGGCGGGACACTAGATCCGCATCGGCATGATCACGCAGAGGTAGCGGGCATCCGGGCCGTCCTGCGGATAGCCGACGCACTGGGTGTTCTCGTCCTTGAGCTCCAGACGGACGCGTTCGGTCTCCACCGCGGCGAGGAACTGCGATAGGTAGTCGGGGTTGATCCCCAGGCGAAACTCCGGCCCGTCGTAAGTGCAAGGGACCTCTTCGACCGCCTCGCCGAGATCAGGATTGGCGGCGGAGATCACCAGTTGGTCGGGGGTGAACTGCAGGCGCACGGCGCGCGCCCGGTCGCCGGTCAGGAGCGCCACCCGCTGCACCGCCTCGGCAAACGGCTTGCGGTCGAAGAGGACCTTCTTGTCGTTGTCCTTGGCGATGACCCGCTCGTAGTCGGGGAAGCTCCCCTCTAGGATGCGGCAGGTCAGCTCCCGCTTCCCCAATTGGAACGAGAGATGATGCTCGCCGCGGCGGTAGGAGAGCTTGCCCTCCCCCTCGATCCGCTGCAACTCCTGGAGAGCCTTCCGCGGTACCAGCACCGAGTCCTCCTCGCCGCTCCCCTCGAGCCCTCCCTCGACGAGGGCGAGGCGGTGGCCGTCAGTCGCCACCATCTCCAGCGAGCCGTCCTTGAGCTTCAGGAGCGCCCCGTTGAGCTGAAAGCGCGACTCCTCGGCCGAGACGGCGAAGAGGATCTTCGAGACCATGCGGCGGAAGTCGGCGAAGGGGATCTCCGTCGCCGCCTTGCCGTCGACTGATGGGAGGCTCGGGAAGTCGTCCGCCGCCAGGCCGTGAATCTTGAAGCGCGACTTGCCGGCGCGGATGGTGAGCACCCGCGGCTCCTCCTGGATCAGGTGCACCTCGTCGCCGACGACGGAGCGGACGATCTCCATGAACTTCTTGGCCTGGATGGCGATCGCCCCCTCCTGCTGCAGATCCACCGCGCACCAGGAGGTCAACGAAACGTCCAGATCGGTGGCCGACACGTGGAGCCGATCGCCGATCGCTTTGAGCAGCAGATGGGAGAGGACCGGGATGGTCGTCTTGCGCTCGACGATCCCCTGCATGGGGATCAGCTCGGCCAGAAGCTCATTGCGGTTGGCTCGGATTTCCATTCACCCTTCTCCGTCTACCTGAGAGGCCTCAATATAGCATAGCCGTCGTAGCCGAAGGTGGTTGAGGAAATGCGGAAAACAGGTCTAAGTTGCTGAACCCAGAGACCTTCGTTTTCAAGAGCCAGCCTCCGGTAAGACTGCGGAGGAGCTGTGGAGGAGCGGGGGAAAAGCAGGTCCATCGCGGCCGGGCGCTCGGGAAGGGGCGAAATTCGTCAGGCGGTCCGCAGAACAGTGCGCACCTTTTCCGCAACCGGCGCCGTCAGGCGAAATGGTTCTCCATCATGCGCAGGACGCGGTCGAGGTCGGCATCACTCGTCCGCAGCTGGTCGATCTTGTCAACCGAATACATGACCGTCGAGTGGTGTTTGTCGTTGAACTGCTTGCCGATCTCGGGGTAGGAGTGATCGGTCAACCGCTTGCAGAGGTACATCGCCACCTGGCGGGGGAAGGCGATCTGCTTGGAGTTGCTTTTACTCTTGATCTCGGAGACCTTGAGGCCGTAGTGCCGGGCCACGAACTTGGTGATGTCGGCGGCGGCGGGCTTCCTGCCGGCGTCGGGAAGGATGTCCTTGAGCGTCTCCTGCGCGAGCTCTTCGGAGAGCGGCTTGTTGGTCAGCGACGAGAAGGCGATAACGCGGTTGAGCAGCCCCTCGAGCTCGCGGATGTTGGAGCGCGCCTGGCGGGCGATGAAGTCGGCGACGTCGTCGGGGAGGACGATCTTTTCGAGGTCTGCCTTCCGCCGCAGGATGGCCACCCGAGTCTCGTGCTCCGGCGGCTGGATGTCCGCGATCAGGCCCCACTCGAAGCGACTGCGCAGCCGCTCCTCCAAGGTGGGGATGTTGCGGGGCGAGGAGTCCGACGAGAGGATGATCTGCTTCTGGCTGGTGTAGAGGGTGTTGAAGGTGTGGAAGAACTCCTCCTGCGTCCGTTCTTTGTTGGCGAGGAACTGGATGTCGTCGATGAGCAGCACGTCGATCGTCCGGTAACGCTCGCGGAAGGCCGGCATGCGGTCGAAGCGGATCGAATTGATGAGCTCGTTGACGAACTGCTCGGCGACCAGGTAGAGGACGCGCAGTTGCGGGTGCTGGGCCTGGATGTGCGAGCCGATGGCGTGCAGGAGATGGGTCTTGCCCAACCCGACGCCGCCGTAGAGGAAAAGCGGGTTGTAGCTCTGCGAGGGAGCCTCGGCCACCGCGCGGGCTGCCGCGTGGGCAAACTCGTTGGACTTGCCGACGACGAAGTTGGCGAACAGGTAGCGGGGATTGAACTGCCCCGGCGCCGGCGTCTCGGCGGGCGCCTCCACCTTCTCGTCCTCGAGCGAGAAGAGGACCTCGAAGGAAGGCCCGTCGAGCCCGGCCAGGGCACGGTCCACCTGCGGCCGAAAGCTCTCTTCGAGGGTGTGGAGGAAGCGCGAGTTGGGAGCCATGAGGACGAGCTTGCGGTCGCCGTCCGTCCGCGCTTTGAGAGGCTTGATCCACGTCGAGTAGTCTTCCGGATCGAGCTGCTGCTGGAGCTGCCGTTGAAGGATGGACCAGAGAGATCTTTGCGACATCAAAGCACACCATTCCCACAAGTTTTCCACACCTGTGGAAAACTTTACGGCTCGACGAAGTCGATTGAGCTAGTTGTCCTGCCGACGACTGGCGGAATGATAGCACAGCCGCACGGCGCTGCAAGCCCCCTCGTTACAATCCTGTGAACAAAACCGTAAGCCATTCATCTTCAGTCGCTTGTCGATTCAGTAGCGATCTCCCCTCAAGCCTCCCGGCAGCTAGAACGGGCGCGCCAGGGCGGCCAGCTCGGGGGGCAGCTCGAGGATCGACCGCGGCTCGAGCGCGCGGGCGAGCCGCGCCAGAGAGGCCGGCACGAGCGGCTCGCGCCGCCGCTCGAAGATCTCCAGCCAGCTCTTGGGCTCGGGATAGAAGGCCACGCCGAGCGACTCCCTCGCCGGTATCCCGGCCTCCCGGCGCGCCAGCTCGACCGCCCGGTCGAGGCCGCCCAGTTCGTCCACCAGCCCCAGAGGCTTGGCGTCGGCGCCGGTCCACACCCGTCCCCCCGCCACCGCCTCGACAGCGGCGCGGCTCATGTGGCGGCCCGCCGCCACGTGGCCGACGAAGGTGTCATAGACTCGTCGCATGGCCGCCTGGACACGCGCCTGTTGCGAAGGAGAGTAGGCGTCGAGCGCGGCGTAGAGGTCCGCGTTGGCGCCGCGCTTCAGCGCGTCATGGGTGATGCCCAGGATCTCCTGCTGGAAGCGGCGGGTGGCGAACTTGCCGCCGACGACCCCGATCGAGCCGGTCAGGGTGGCGGGCTCGGCGACGATGCGGCTGGCCTTGCTCGCGATGTAATAGCCGCCGGAGGCCGCCAGATCGGACATCGACACCACCACCGGCTTCTTGCGCTTGAGCAGCTCGACCTCGCGGAGGATCAGGTCGGAGGCGAGCGCCGAGCCGCCGGGGCTGTCGACCCGCAGCACGACGGCGGCGATCGAGCCGTCCCGGCCGACCCGCCGCAGCAACGCCGCCATCTCCTCGGAGCCCAAGGCCCCCTCACCGCTCCACGGCGCGCCGGCGCTGGCGCCGCGCACGATGGTGCCCGGCGCCATGACCACCACCAGGCGCCGGCCGGCGAACGCGGAGCGGCCGTCGTAGTCGTCGAGGCTCTGGAGACGCGGCCGGCCGCCGGCGAGCCGAGCAAAATGATCGTGAAATTCATCGGGATAGGCGAGGCCGTCGATCAACCCTTTCTGCCGGGCCTCGGCGGCGCTATAGGGGGCATCGTCGATGAGCCTGCGGACGGTTTCGGCCGGGAGATGGCGCGATTGGGCGATGGCGGCGACGAGCTGCCCGTAGACGCTGTCGAGGACGGCGTTGATCGCCCGCGCCGCGGCGGGCGTGTTGCGGGTCTCGGTGAAGCTCTCGGCCGCGCTCTTGTACTCGCCGACGTGGTTGAAGTCGGGCTCGATCTTCAGCTTGTCGAGGGTGCCCTTCAAGAACGGGTTGTCGCTGTAGAGGCCCAGCAGGTTGAGCTCACCGGCCGGCGCCATGCGGATCTTGCCGCAGGCGGTGGCGAGGTAGTAGCCGAGGGTGCCGTTGCCGCCCTCGCTGGCGGCCTCCAGGTAGCACTCGACGAACTTGCCGGCGGCCTGGAGCGCCAGGAGCTGGCGCCGCAGCTCCTGCGCCTTGGCGAGGCCGAAGTCGGCCTCGTCGATGTAGACGGCGACCCCGCGCACCCCGCGGTCCTGCCGGGCGGCGCGGAGGGCAGGGAAGAGCTCGGCGATGCTCTCGGCGCTGGCGCGGCCGGTGAACGGTAGTGACGGCGCGGCCTGCTCGACGATGGGGCGGTCGAGGTGCCAGACGAGGACCTTCGAGCCGGAGAGCGCCGGGCCCTTGCCCGCCAGCAGGATGCCGGCGATCGCCGCGAGGAAAGCGATGCCTACGAGGAGCAGGAAGATGGCGAGCAGTTTCTTCATGCTTCCATCCTACCGTTGCCGCCTTCCCAGTATTCGCTCCAGGCGTCGATCTCCCGCTTTTCCAGCCGCGCCAGGTGGCAGACGGCGTCGCCGGGGTGGACCAGCGGCAAGTGGGTCAGGCCGAGAACCAGGCCACTGTGTGGGGCCTTGAGCTGGCTCTGGCCGCGCCCGAACGGGTTGGTGTTGAGCGAGAGGACGTGGCCGCGGCGCACCGGCTGCCCGAGCCGGACCCGCAGGTCGACGATGCCGCCGGCCTGGGCGCGCACCCAGTGGGTGCGGCGGATTTCGAGGCGGAGCGGCGGGGCCGCCGGCTCCCCGCCCAACATGCCCAGGTGCCGCAACGCGTTGAGCACGCCGGCGATCCCGACGTCGATGAACGGGCGCTCGAAGCGGAGCGCGCTCCCTGCCTCGTAGACGATCGTGGGAACGCCGGCGGCGACGGCGGCCTTGCGCAGCGACCGCTCGGGACCCGGCCCGTCGACCACCACCGGGCAGCCGAAGGCGCGCGCCAATTCGGCGACCTTGGGGTTTCGGAGATCAGCGCGGATCTGCGGGTAGTTGCTCCGCTCGCCACCGGCGGTGTGGAGGTCGAGGCCTAAGTCGCTCTTGCGGATCACTTCGCGGAAGAGGCAGTCGGCCAGGCGCGCGGCGAGCGAGCCGCCGCGGCTGCCTGGGAAGCTGCGATTCAGGTCGCGGCGGTCGGGGAGCCGGCGGTCCTGGGCGAGGAAGCCGGGGACGTTGGCGATCGGCACCGCGATCAGCGTCCCCTGCAGGTCCTCGAAGCCGGTGTCGTTCAGCAGGCCGCGGATGATGCCGACCCCGTTCAGCTCGTCGCCGTGGACGGTGGCGGTGATAAAGAGGGTGGGACCGGGGCCGCCGCGGATCACCGTCACCGGGATGGCCACCGGCTCGGCGAAGAACGACTCGCTCACCTTGAGGCGGAGCTCGGCCGTCTCGCCGAGCGCCACCTCGACCCCGCCCAGGCTCAAGGGACCGCCCCGCCGCGCCCGCCGCGCGCTCACCCCTTCGCCCTATCGCGCGGGTCGCCGTGCGGCGCGTGCTCGACGACGAAATCGATTATCGCCCCGGCGACGTCGACCTCGGTCGCCTTCTCGATTCCCTCGAGCCCGGGCGAGCTGTTGACCTCGAGCACCATGGGGCCGTCCTTGGAGGGGATCATGTCGACCCCGGCGATATTCAGGCCCAAGACCTCGGCGGCATGGACGGCGGTCTGCTCGTAGAGCGGCTCGAGGGTCACGCCGCTGGCGGTGCCGCCGCGGTGGAGGTTGCTGCGGAACTCCCCGGTCGCCGCCTGGCGCGTCATCGCCGCCACCACCCGCCGGCCGACGACGATGGCGCGGAAGTCGACGCCCGCCGACTCCTCGATGTAGGCCTGGATGAGGATGTTCTGCTTCAGCGAATGCATGGCGTCGAGCACCGATTCGGCCGATTTCGCCGACTCGGCGAGGATGACCCCCACCCCCTGGGTGCCCTCGAGGAGCTTGAGGATCACCGGCGCTCCCCCCACCTTGCGGATCGCCGAGCGCAGCTCCTCGCGGCCGCGCACGAAGACGGTGGGAGGGATGCCGATGTCGTGGCGCGAGAGGAGCTGGAGGCTGCGCAGCTTGTCGCGGCTGCGCGAGATCGCCTGGCTTTCGTTGGCCGGGAAGACCCCCATCATCTCGAACTGGCGCAGCACCGCCAGACCGTAGAAGGTGATCGAGGCGCCGATCCGCGGAATGACGCCGTCGAGGCCGATGACCCGCTCGCCATGGTAGAAGACCTCGGGCCGCTTTTTCGACAGCTTGACCAGGCACTCTAGGGGATCGATGACCCGCACCTCGGCCCCGCGCTGGCGCGAGGCGGCGACCAGCCGGGAGGTCGAGTAGAGGCTCTCCTTGCGCGAGAGGACGGCGATCTTCATCGGTCGTCCGGGCTCGGCTCGGCCCGCGGCGCGTCGGGCGGCGGCCGGGGGTGCCACCGGCGGAGCAGGTACTGCTTCGAGACGTCGATGAGGAAGTCGCCCTCCAGAGCCTTGCGGCCGACGATCATGCGGAAGAGCATGGCGCTGCGGTCGGTCAGGGTGAGGAGGATGCGCTTTCTGATCGGCCCCAGGACGAGCTCGGTCTCGATCACCGGCCGCGTCTCCGGGTGGCCTCCGGAATCGGTCACCTCGATGCGTCCGAGCACGTGGGCGCGGGCGGTGACCCGCCGCTCCGGACGGCGGCGGTCGACCCCCATAGTGAGCTCGACCTCGGAGGTGCCGTCAGGGTGCTCGGCCAGGTAGCGCAGCGAGGCGACGTGGAGGGCGGAGGTACGGGCGCCGGTGTCGACTTTGGCCTTGAGCCGCCGAATGCCCAGCTCTGGCAGATCCAGGTACTCCTTCCAGCCCACGACCTCTTGGCCGGGACCTCGTTCGGAGGGGGCCGACATCCGTCGGCGATGATAGCAGGGGGCCTATTTGCAGAAATGCCCGGAAATGAATCGGCGGCTTGCAGAATCGAAAAAGAGGCGGCCCTTCCGGGCGCCGCCCGGAACCGGGCAGGCGGGGCCCGATCCTCTCGGCCTCCTGGAGTTAAGTACAAGAGGATGAGTTGTTTGCTGCGACCGTATCCGGTCCCGTTGGAGAGTCGCGAGCTCCCGTCATCCCGAAGCCACGGCTGGCATGACCATTGCTTATAGAGTCATGCAGATTCAACAGCGTACAGGGGGAGGTTCCACCCGCCACACTATCCAGCCTCTCGCATTGGAGATCTCTTCCGATCTCACCTCTCACCCCGCGACATCCAACTCACCCCCTTTAGCGAATGATCGAAGGGGGTCGATCCCAACAGCCAACCGGAGATTGGGGGCCTCCCCCCTAACGCGACCTCGGCCCTTCAGGCCCGGGGTTCCCTTCTCCTCCCAGACGGAATTACGACACCGGGCACGGGTGTTGCAAGAGTTAGATGCAGGATGCAAAACGTAAGCGGGGAGGTTCCACCAGCCAACTGTATTTCCAGCCTAAAAATGAGATCGACCATCGATCTCCCCTCTGATATCTACCTACATCCCCTTCGACAGGGGTAATCCACACAAACCAACCGGAGAGATGGGGCCTCCCCCCTACATCCTCTCTCAAGCAGAAATCGGCTCGTGACTCCTCGGGGTGCAGGACGACCCGGGGGACGCGTGCGCTCCTGGCGCGTTGACGCCGGCCGCTGCCAAATTGGCTGCCGCGCATATCTATACTGACGCGGTGCAGCGCACCCACGATCTCCTCGCCTGGTTCGACGTCCATCGCCGCGACCTTCCCTGGCGGCAGACCTCCGATCCCTACCGCATCTGGCTCTCCGAGGTGATGCTGCAGCAGACCCGCGTGGAGACGGTCCTCCCCTACTACCGGCGCTTCCTCGAGCGCTTTCCCACCGTCAAGCGGCTCGCCGAGGCGGAGGTCGATGAGGTCCTGGCCTTGTGGTCCGGCCTCGGCTACTACCGACGCGCCCGCCAGCTTCACCAGGCGGCGCGCTTGGTCGCCGAGCGGGGCCATCGGGGGGCGGGATTTCCCCGCACGGCCGTGGGCCTGCGCGAGCTGCCGGGGATCGGCGATTACACGGCGGCGGCGGTGGCGAGCATCGCCTTCGGCGAGGCGATCCCGGTCCTCGACGGCAACGTCGTGCGGGTGCTGTCGCGCCTCCTCGCCGCGCCGGAGGACCCGCGCGGAGGCGCCGGCCGCCGGCGCCTCCTGGAAGCGGCCCGCGAGCTCCTCGATCCGGCGCGGCCCGGCGACAGCAACCAGGCCCTGATGGAGCTGGGGGCTACCCTGTGCTCGCCGCAGCGGCCCCGCTGTCCCGCCTGCCCGCTCCGCCTCGGCTGCCGGGCGGCGCTCGCCGGCGAGCAGGAGCTCTACCCGGCGGCGCGCCGGCGCCGCCCGCGGGAGAGCGTGCGCCTGGTGGCGGTGGTGGTCGAGGGAGAGGACGGCGTCCTCCTCTTTCGCCGCCCGGAGGGGAGCGCGCTCCTCGCCGGGACGTGGGAGCTGCCGTGGGTCGAGGCGGGATCGGCCGGCCGATCGCCGGAGGCCGGCCTGGGCGCCCGCTACGGCGGCCGCTGGCGCCTGGGGCCGGCCCTGGCGCGCGTCCGCCACGGGATCACCTTCCGGGACCTGGACGTCGAGGTCCGGCGCGGCGAGATCGGGTCCGGCGGTTTCGTGCGGGAGGGTATCGAAGCGGGCTGGTTCGACGGCCGCGGCCGCGCCGGCTTGCCGCTGTCCTCCCTGGTCGGGAAGGTTCTCGCGGCACTCGCTCCGGAGGGCGCCGCCGCCGGCGGGCTCAACTCTCCCGCT
>DATNKQ010000387.1:0-5716 GCA_035603315.1 Thermoanaerobaculia bacterium | reverse complement strand
CCCGCCTCGATCCTGCCCTCTTCGGCAGCTTCAAGGTCGACCTCGTGGCCGTCACCCGGGCCGGCGTCCGGCCCGACCGCGGGACCGTCCTCTTCGGCTCCCCGTCGCTCTTCCAGCGTCTCTACATGAAGGCCAGCCGGCCGCAGCCGCTACCCGGGCACACCACGGCGCTCGCCTCGCTCTTCGGCCCCAGCCTGGCCTTCGCGACGACGCCGTTCAACAGCGTCGATCCGCTCGTCGCCCACGGCGCCAACGTCTTCTTCAACAAGAAGTTCGGCGGCAACGGCAGAGTCTGCGCCACCTGCCATCCGGCGGATCACAACTTCACCATCGACCCCAACTACATCTCGACCTTGGCCCCCGACGACCCGCTCTTCGTGGCGGAGACGGTGCCCGCCCTGGCGGCCAACTTCGAGAAGCCGAAGCTCCTCCGCGGGCTGGGCCTCATCCTCGAGAACCCCGACGGCTTCGACGACCTCGGCCACAAGTTCGTCATGCGCGGCGTGCCGCATCTCCTGGGCCTCTCGCGCTACCTCGAGCCGGGCAACCAGAGCATCCCGCCGAACCAGCGGACCGGCTGGGGCGGCGACGGCGCTCCGGGCAGCGGCACGCTCCGCGAGTTCGCCACCGGCGCCGTCATCGCCCACTACACCAAGACGCTCAACCGCGTGCCGGGGGTGGACTTCCGGCTGCCGACCGACTTCGACCTCGACGGCCTGGAGGCCTTCCTGCTCGGCCTCGGGCGGCAGGACAATCCGGACATCGCCAACACGCATCTGAAGGACCCGGTGGCGCAGAAGGGCAACGAGCTCTTCCAGGGCGACAACGCCTCCTGCACCACCTGCCACGTCGACGGCGGCGCCAACCAGTCGGACGGCAAGAGCCACACCTTCGACATCGGCCTCGGCCGGCTGCCCAACCATCCGGCCAACTTGATCGATCCCGGCAACCTGCCGCCGGACGGCGGCTTCGGCCGCGACCCCGTGAACGACGCCCATACCGGCGAGTTCCTGGGCTACGGCCTGAACGGACAGATCCGCTTCAAGACCTTCCCGGCCATCGAGGCGGTCAACACGCCGCCGTTCTTCCACAACAACGCCGTCAGCACCATCGAAGAGGCCGTCAACTACTACAACAGCGACGCCTTCAAGGCCTCCTTCGCCGGCCAGTTCTTCACCATCGACCTGGCCCCGACCGAGGTCGAGGCGATCGCCGTCTTCCTCCGCGTCATGGACTCGCTCGAGAACATCCGCTCGTCGAGCGTGCTCGTCCAGGGCGCCATCGAGGAGCACGACACGGCGACGGCGCAGCGCCTGATCAACTTCGCCATCGCCAACACCAAGGACAGCTTCGGCGTCCTCGAGGCGCGGCACCTCCACCAGTCGGCGGTCTTCCGCCTCAAGGTGGCGCTCAACAAGCAGCTCCAGGCGGCGACTGTCAGCGACGCCACCGCCCGCAACGCCCTCCTCAGCCGGTCGCTGCAACTGATGTCGCTGGCGAAGGGGGAGATGGTCGAGTAATCGGCCCGCGGAATCGGTAAGAATGGGCGGCGGTCCGGGCACATCCCGGCCCGCCGCCCTTTCTAAATCCGGCCGCCATTCCGGCCGCCGGCAGCCGGAGGAGGACCTGTGAGGAAACGCTGCGCTTCGATCTTGACGATTCTGGCCCTGCCGGCGCTGGCTGCGCTGGCTGCGGCCGCCGCTCCCGCCGCCAGCCCCCAACCGTCGCCGCTGGCCTCCAAGATTCGCTCCTACCGGACGGCGCACGAGAAAGCGATCGTCCAGGAGCTGGCGGACTTCGCGGCGCTCAAGAACGTCGCCGCCGACCGCGCCGATATCGTGAAGAACGCCGAGGCGCTGGCCGCTCTCCTCAAGAAGCGCGGCATCGCCGCCCGCCTGCTGACCGCCGGCGACTCGCCGCCGGCGGTCTACGGCGAGCTGCCCGCGCCCGGGGCGCGGCGAACCGTCGTCGTCTATGCCCACTACGACGGCCAGCCCGCCGAGCCGGCCGACTGGAAGAGCGATCCCTGGAAGCCGGTGCTGCGGACGGGAACCCTGGCGGCGGGCGGCAAGGAGGTCGATCTGGCGTCCGTCCCGACGCCGCTCGATCCCGAGTGGCGGCTCTACGCGCGGGCGGCGAGCGACGACAAGGCGCCCATCGTCGCCATGCTCGCCGGCCTGGACGCCCTGCGCGCCGCCGGCGCTGCTCCCAGCGTCAACCTCAAGTTCTTCTTCGAAGGGGAAGAGGAGGCGGGCTCGCCCCATCTGGCGGCCATCTTGAAGGAGCACCACGACCTGCTGGCCGCCGACGCCTGGATCCTCGCCGACGGCCCCGTCCACGCCAGCCGCAAGATCCAGGTGGTGTTCGGCGCCCGCGGCTTCACCGGCGTCACGCTGACGGTCTACGGCCCCCTCCATCCCCTGCACAGCGGGCATTACGGCAACTGGGCGCCCAACCCGGCGGCTCTCCTCGTGCAGCTCCTGGCCGGCCTGCGCGGCCCTGAGGGGGAGATCCGCATCGCCGGCTTCTACGACGACGTGCGGTCGCTCTCCGCGAGCGAGCGGCAGGCGAGCGCGCAGATGCCGGCGGCCGAGGAGGCGCTGCGCAACGAGTTCGAGGTGGCCTGGAACGAGGGCGGCGGGGCGCGCCTGCAGGACTTGGTGATGCGCCCGGCGTTGAACGTGATCGGCCTGCAGTCGGCGGAGGTGGGCAAGAAGGCGAGGAACGCCATCCCGTCCGACGCCACCGCCAGCCTCGACTTCCGCCTGGTGCCGGACGAGACCCCCGCCCATGTCCGCACGCTCCTGGAAGATCACCTGAAGAAGAGCGGCTTCTACGTCGTGCACGACGAGCCCGACGCCGCGACGCGGAAGACGCATGCGAGGATCGTGCGCCTGGTGTGGGGCGACGGCTACCCCGGCGCCCGCACCTCGATGGACCTTCCGGCCTCGCGCGCCGTGGTGGCGGCGGTCGAGGAGGCGGTCGGGCCGGTGCTCAAGCTGCCCATGCTCGGCGGCAGCACGCCGATGTACCTCTTCACCGATGCCCTGAAGGTGCCGGTGATCGCCCTCCCCACCGTCAACCACGACAACAACCAGCACGCCGCCAACGAGAACCTGCGGCTCCAGAACCTGTGGGACGGGATCGAGATCTTCGCCGTCCTCTACAACCGCCTGGGACCCGACTGGCCGGCGCCCTGACGCGATCTTTCGGGTTGGCCCGCCTTTTGAATCGTCTGGCGCCCGAGGCCCGCGTCACGCGGTCCCGACTGATGCAGACGGCACAGGAGGTGTCATGTCCTCTTCCTTCGGCGTATACCTGATCGGATTCGTCATCGTGATCGTCGGGCTCGCCTATGGCGCCCACCTGGCCCATGTCCCGTCGGTCTGGATCGCCGTCGGCGTCATCGTGCTCGTCGGCTTAGGGGTTCTCAAGGCGGTCACCAAGACCACCAGCAAGGCGCCGCCGACCAGCTAGGTCAGCTCACGGTCTCGCGCAGGACCTCTTCGATCGTCGTCATGCCGTCGCTGATCTTCTGCATGCCGCTGCCGCGCAGCGTCATCATCCCGTTCTGGATCGCCTTCTGGCGCAGCTCGTGGGCGCTGGCGCCGGAGAGGATCAGCTCGCGGACGTCGTCGTCGACGTCCATCACCTCGTAGAGGCCGACCCGGCCCTTGTAGCCGGTCGTGCTGCAGCGCTCGCAGCCGCGCCCGCGGAAGAGCTTCAGGCTGCGCGCTGTCTGCTCGGAGAAGCCCAAGTTGGTGAGCGCCGCCACCGGCACGTCCGCCGGCTCCTTGCAGAAGGTGCAGATGCGCCGCACCAGCCGCTGGGCGGCGATGAGGTGGACGGAGGTCGCCACCAGGAAGGGCTCGATCCCCATGTTCATCAGCCGGTTGATCGACGACGGCGCGTCGTTGGTGTGCAGCGTCGAGAGCACGAGGTGACCGGTCATGGCGGCCTTGATCGCCACCTCGGCGGTCTCGAAGTCGCGGATCTCTCCCACCAGGATGATGTTGGGGTCCTGGCGCAGGAAGGAGCGCAGCGAGGCGGCGAAGTTGAGGCCGATCTGCTCCTTCATCTGCACCTGGTTGATCCCCACCAGGTTGAACTCGACCGGATCCTCGGCGGTGATGATGTTGACCTCCGGCGTGTTGATGCGCTGGAGCGCCGAGTAGAGGGTGTTGGTCTTGCCCGAGCCGGTGGGACCGGTTACCAGCACCATGCCGTAGGGCTTGAGGATCGCGGCCTCGAAACGGCGCAGCGACTCCGGCTCGAAGCCGAGCTTCGCCATGTCGAGCATCAGCTTGTCCTTGTCCAGGAGGCGCATGACGATCTTCTCGCCGAAGATCGTCGGCAGCACCGAGACGCGGAAGTCGAGGTCCTTGACCCGGCCGGAGATCTTGGTCTTGATCTTGATGCGGCCGTCCTGCGGCATGCGCTTCTCGGCGATGTCCAACTTCGCCATGATCTTGACGCGGCTGGTGATCGCCTCCTTGAGCTTGAGCGGCGGGTGCATCATCTCGTAGAGGATGCCGTCGATGCGGTAGCGGACCCGGTACTCCTTCTCGTAGGGCTCGATGTGGATGTCCGAGGCGCCGCGCTTGATGGCGTCCGTCAGGACGATGTTGACCAGCTTGACGACCGGCGCCTGCTCCGACTCCTCCTCGAGCGTCGCTAGATCCAGCTCCTCGTCTTCGTCCAGCACCTCGAGGTCGCCCGTCGACTCGTCGGTCAGGTCCTCCATGACCTTCTTGAGCTCGATGGCGTGGGTCGAGCCGTAGTAGCGGTCGATCTGGGTGCGGATCGTGTTCTCCGAGGCGACGACCGGCTCGACCTTGTAGCCGGTCATGAACTTGACGTCGTCCATGGCGAACACGTTGGTGGGATCGATCATCGCCACGGTGACCGTGGCGCCCGCCTTGTTGACCGGCAGGATGGTGTACTTGCGGGCGATGTCGGCGGGGATGATCTTGATCACCGACTCGTCGATCTCCATGCCGTTCAAGTCGACGGAGGGGACCTTGAAGTGCTGCGACAGCGACTCGACGAGCTGGCGGTCGGTCAGGTGGCCGAGCTTGATGAGATTGCTGCCCAGCCGGCCGCCCTGCTCCTTCTGCAGGGCGAGCGCCTCCTGGAGCTGCATGGCGTTGATCTTGCCGGTCTTGATCAACAGCTCGCCGAACTTGCCGGGCGCCGCCTGCTTGCGGGCCGCGACGCTGTCCACTTGGGCCATGACACCTGCTCCGTCGGGAGCCGAAACTCCCCTGCAAAGTCATCCAGCTGGAACGCGGTACGACTGCCTAAGTTTAGCAGCGCCCGGGGAAGGGGGCAACGCATCCTCTTATAGGCATTTAGGCATGACCATGCAGGAGGGCAATGGCGCGCTCCGCCACGAGAGCCGGCGGGATCTCCAGGAGGCACGCCTTGGTCTCGGCGAACCGCCGGTGGCAGAAGCTGCAGGGGAGGCGCTTCCAGAGGGCGCGCTCGGGAGCGCCGTAGGGGCCCGTGCGCTCGGGATCGGTGGGACCCAGGAGCATGAGGACCGGGGCGCCCAGGGCGTGCGCCAGGTGGAGGGGGCCGGAGTCGCCGCCCAGGACGAGGAGGGCGCGGCGGGCGAGCGCCGCGAAGGTGGGGAGGTCGGGCGCCGACACCGCCCGCGCCGCGCCGCCGCTGGCCGCCTCGACGGCGGCCGCCAGCTCCTCCTCGCCGGCCGCCG
>DATNKQ010000385.1:0-2751 GCA_035603315.1 Thermoanaerobaculia bacterium | reverse complement strand
GGCGGGAGGGCGGGCGGCCGACCGCTCGCCGCGGCCCGGGCGTTTCCTCGCCCTCTTGGAGATCGGCCTCGGGGTCTACTGCCTGGCCAGCCTCGCCCTCTTCTCGCTGGCGCGGCGCCTCTACCTCGCGCTCTTCCCCGGCGACCTCGCGCCGCTCGCCGCCGCCAGCCTCAAGTTCGCCGTCGTCCTCGCCTTCCTGCTGCCGCCGACGATGGCCATCGGCGCCGTCTTTCCGACCGCCGTCCGCCTCGTCTCGCGCTCCGGCGGGAAGCTCGGGGGCGACGTCTCGCTCGTCTACGGCCTGGACACCCTGGGCGCCGCCGCCGGCGCCCTCCTGGCCGGCTTCCTCTTCGTGCCTCTGCTGGGCCTCCTGGCGTCGACCCTGATCCTGGGCCCGGCGGCCGTGCTGCTGGGGATCTTCCTGCTCCGTCGGCGGGAGGAGCCGCCGCCCGCCGCGGCCCCTCCCGTCCTGCGCGCCGAGGCGGTCCCGCCTGCGCCGATGAAGAGCGGCAGGAAGCATGGGAAGGTCAAGGCGGAGAAGGCAGGCGCGCGGCCACCGGTCGCTCCCATTGCGCCTCTCGACCTCAGCCCGCGGCAGGTGTCCCTCGTCCTCGCCACCTTCTTCTCGACCGGCCTCGCGGCGCTGCTTCTCGAGACCGGCTGGAACCGCTTCTTCTACGTCCTGAACGGCACCAGCGTGTACTCGCTCGCGGTCGTCCTCGCCGGCTTCCTGTCGGGGATCGGCATCGGCAGCGTCCTCATGCGACGGCGGATCGACCGGCTGGCCAATCCGCTCACCGCCGTCGCCTACCTCTACGCCGCCATCGCCCTCTCCGGAGTCCTCGTCTTCCGCTCCGCCACCCTCTTCCAGCGCCTCTACCTGGCGGGGGTCCAGACCTCGGACACCTACTACGGCTTCCAGCTCGAGATCTACCTCTCGCTCTTCGTCATCGTCCTCGCCGCCGCCTTGGGTATGGGCGCCAACTTCCCGCTGGTCACCCGCATCGCCGGCGCCGCGGCGGCCGGCGCCGAGGGGCGGGGCCGGTCGGTCGGCCGCGTCTTCTTCGTCAACACCCTGGGAGCGGTGTTGGGGGCGTTCCTGGGCGAGTTCGTGCTCCTGCCGCGCTGGGGATTCTCCGGCCTGCTGTCGATCACCGTCGCCATCTACGCGCTGGCGGCGGCCGTCTTCCTGGCCCTGTCGCGCCGGGCCGACGCGGCGGGGAAGCGCAACGGGCGGCACCTCGCCGCCTGCGCCGCCCTCCTCCTGGCCGCCTTCGTCCTCTCGCCGCCGATCCTGCCGCTCGCCCTTCCCGTCCATGCCGTCTACTACCACGGGCTCCGCAACAAGTCCTGGTCGGCTTTCGCATCGGTGGCGGAGGACATGAAGGTCCTGCACCGGGCGCAGGGCTTCTACGGCGAGGTGGCGGTCGTCGAGTTCGAGGGGTTCCTGCTGCTCAAGCAGAACGGCAAGACGGACGCCAGCACCGGCCCGGACGACAACTATGCCCAGCTCCTCCTGGGGCACGTGCCGCTCTTCCTCCATCCCCACCCGCGCCGGGTGCTCAACATCGGCCTGGGCGGCGGCGCAACCCTCCGAGCCATCGTCCACCACCGGGAGGTGGAGCGCATCACCCAGGTAGAGCTCGATCCCCTGGTCGTCGAGGCCGCCCGCACCTACTTCGCCCCTTTCAACGACCACGCGCTCTCCGATCCCCGCGTCGAGGTGGTCACCAACGACGGCCGCAACTACGTCGAGGGTGCCCGCCGCCGCTGGGACGTCATCGTCTCGGAGCCGCCCAACGTCTGGGTGTCGGGGGTCTCCGGGCTCTTCACCCGCGAGTTCTACGCCGCCGCCCACGCCCACCTCGAGCCGGGCGGCATCCTCTGCCAGTGGCTCCCCCTCCATGAGCTGGAGAGAGACGACCTGCGGCTGTCGCTCGCGACCATCACCTCGGTCTTCCGCTACGCAGCCTTCTGGACCAACGGCGTCGACACCGTCGTCATCGCCGCCGACGAGCTGCCGCGCCTCGACCGCGCGCGGCTGGCAGCGCCGCTCCGCGACCCCGGGGTGCAGCGCGACCTGGCCGACTTGAAGATCGCCCCCGCCGCCCTGCCCGGGTTCCTGGAAAAGCCGGAGATGGGCGCCGCCCAGGTCCCCGCCTTCATCGCCGGATGGAGCGTCGAGAATGTCGACGACCTGCCCCGGCTGGAGTTCGACACCGCCCGCAACCTCTTCTATTTCAACAAGAGGTAGGGTGATCCGTAATTTGCTGAGATGATTCGGTCCCAATACCCGGAGCCCGGCGCACTGTAGCTTTCGGTAGGCGGTAACGATGCCGTCCCGCCGCGGCGAACGGAGCTCGATCGGATGCACGACAGGGTAGCGGGGCGCTCAGCGCGATGACGGACGGCGAGGACGGGATCCTCGTGCTCTCCGCCGGCGACGTCGCCGAGCTCCTCGCCGGCCGCGAGGCGGAGGTCATCGACGCCGTGCGGCGGGCCTACCTGGCGCACGGGGCGGGCGACAGCTCGCTGCCGCACTCGACCTTCCTGCGCTTCCCGGGCGACGAGACCAACCGCATCATCGCGCTGCCCGCCTTCCTGGGCGACGGCTTTGGCGTCGCCGGGCTCAAGTGGATCGCCTCCTTCCCCGGCAACGTCGCGCGGGGGATGGAGCGCGCCTCGGCCCTCCTCATCCTCAACTCGCGCGACACCGGCCGGCCGCAGGCGATCCTCGAGGGCTCGATCGTC
>DATNKQ010000384.1:0-19127 GCA_035603315.1 Thermoanaerobaculia bacterium | reverse complement strand
GCCGCCGATCCTCCTCACCGAGGTGCAGGCCGGCGACCGCCGGCTCGACCCTGCGCGCGGCGCCGTGCTCGGCCGCGGCGAGCGCACCCTGCGCATCGCCTGGGCCTCGCCGACCTTCCTCGAGCCCCGCAAGCTGCGCTTCCGCTACCGCCTCGCGGGGTTGGACGAGAAGGAGATCGAGTCCGCCGCCAACGAGGCGCGCTTCGCCGCCCTGCCGACCGGCAGCTACCGCTTCGAGGTGCGCGCGCTCCCCTCGAGCCTCCCCGGAGGCGCGGCGAGCGCGCGCACCGCCGTCTTCGCCTTTTCCGTCCTTCCCGCCTGGTGGGAGCGCTGGTGGGCGCGCGGCGGCGCCCTGCTGCTCCTCGCCCTGGCGGTGATCGCCGCCATCCGCCTCCGTACCCACGCCCTGGAGGCGGACCGCCGGCGGCTGGAGCAGGCGGTCGACGAGCGCAGCGCCGAGCTGGCGCAGGCGGTCCGCGAGCTCGAGGAGGCCTCCTTCACCGACCCCTTGACGCGAGTGCACAACCGCCGCTTCCTTACCTCCATTATCGCCGCCGACACCGCCGGCGCGGTGCGCGCCCACCGGGCGCCGGCCGGCCTGGCCCTCGGGCCTCCCCGGCGCGCCGACCTGGTCGTCTACCTGCTGGACCTCGACCGCTTCAAGGCGGTCAACGACCGCCACGGCCATCACGTCGGCGACCTGCTGTTGATCGAGGTGGCGAGGCGGCTGGCACAGGCTGTCCGTCAGAGCGATCTTCTGGTGCGCTGGGGCGGCGAGGAGTTCCTCGTCGTGGCGCGGGCGGCCGAGCGCGGCGAAGCCTGGCAGCTCGCCCTGCGCATCCTCGAGGCCGTCGGCGGGGGTCCCTGCGATCTCGAAGGTCTCGCTCTCACCATCACCTGCTCGATCGGCTGGGCCCCCTTCCCCTGGTTCACCGACGCCCCCGAGGCGCTCTCCTTCGAGCAGGTGCTGACGCTCGCCGACCGCGCTCTGTATATCGCCAAGCGGGAGGGCCGCGACCAGGCGGTGGGCGCCCTCCCCGCCGGCGTCGAGACCGAGGTCGCCGGCCGCTTCCCCGGCTGGTTCCAGCAGCCGCTCGACGAAGGCGAAGGGAGCTGGGTCCGCCTCGTCCGCATCCGCGCCGGCGTCTCCGCGACGGATAGGTAGAGTTCCAATTTGGCCTCCCTCCGCTCCTTCGGGGGCGCGCCGGGACGGGGCCTACGGGTACCTTACAGCCGGTGGGATATCCTGCCCCGATGGACCTGCTGTACGCCGCCCACGTGCCCGCCGGCCCCGGGCCGTTCCCTACCGTCCTCGGCCTCCACGGCTGGGGAGCCAACGCCCACGATCTCCTGGGGCTGGCGCCGTTGATCCACGGCGGCGGCGCTCTCGTGCTCTGCCCCCAGGGGCCGGTTGCCGTGCCCATCGGCGATGGCGTCTACGGCTACGGCTGGTTCCCCCTGATCCCCGGCACGCCGCCCGACCGCGACGCCTTCGCGCACGGCGCCGCGGCCCTCCGCGCTTTCCTGGACGAGGCCGAGAAGCGCTATCCCATGGACAGCGCGGGGATCGTGCCCCTCGGCTTCAGCCAGGGGGGAGCCATGGCCTACGACCTGGCGCTCCGCGACCCCGCCCGCTTCGCCGGCCTCGCCGCGCTGTCGTCCTGGCTGCCGGAGCCGCTCGCCGAGGACATCCCCAAGCAGGCCGGGCACGAGGGCTTCCCGGTGCTCATCATCCACGGCACCCGCGATCCCATGCTGGAGGTGGAGCGGGGGCGCGAGTCACGCGAGCTCATCCGTCCGTACGGCGTGGCGCTCACCTACCGCGAGTTCGACATGGGCCACGAGATCCGGCCCGACGCCCTGCGGCTGCTCGTCGGCTGGCTCGACGACAAGGCATGGAAGAGCCGCTGAGCCGTCCCGTTCCGCCCGCAGCCCCGTCCGTGGCCGAGAGAGAGGCGCCCCAGCCGGTCGTCGTGGTTGCCAGCGACGCGGGCCTGGCCGCCGCGGCCGCCGCCTGGGCGGGCGCCCCCGTGCTGGCGCTCGACACCGAGTTCGTGCGCGAGCGGACCTTCTTCCCCCGCCTGGGGCTCCTGCAGGTCTCGGACGGCCGCACGGCTTACCTCATCGACCCCCTTGCCGTCCGCGACCGGGCGCCGCTCCTGGCGATGCTCGCCGATCCCGCCACGCTCAAGATCCTGCACTCGGGCAGCGAAGACCTGGAGGTCTTCCACCGCGCCCTCGGCACCCTCCCCACGCCGCTCTTCGACATCCAGGTCGGGGCGGCCCTGGCCGGCGTCGGCACCTCGCTTAGCTACCAGCGCCTCGTGGCCGCGGTCCTGGGCGTCGAGCTCGACAAGGGGGAGACGCGCACCGACTGGCTGGCCCGGCCGCTCAGCGCCGCCCAGCTCTCCTACGCGGCGGAGGACGTGGCCTTCATGCTGCCGGTCTACGAGCGGCTGCGGGCCGACCTCGAGGGCCTTGGCCGGCTCGCCTGGGCCCGCGAGGACTCGGCGGCCCTTCTGGCGACCGTCGAGCGCCTCGACGCCGATCCCGAGACCGCCTACCTGCGCGTGCGCGGGATGGGGCGTCTCAACCGGCGGCAGCTCGGAGTCCTCCAGGCCCTCGCCGCCTGGCGGGATCGCGAGGCGAGGCGCCGCGACCTGCCGCGCAGCTTCGTGCTCAAGAACGACCTCCTGCTGGCCCTGGCCACCCGCCAGCCGGCGGACCCGGGCGACCTTCGGCGCCTCCCCGGTTTCGATCCCCGCCAGTCGGCACGCGACGGCAGCCTCTGGCTCGACCTCATCCGGGAAGCGAAGGCGCGCCCGGACTCCGAGCTGCCCCCAGAGACGCCGCGCCCGCCGGCAACACCGGCAGCGCGCGAGCTGGAGACCAAGCTCAGAAAGATCGTCGCCGCGACCGCAGCCGACCTGGGCCTGTCGCCGGAGCTCCTCGCCGCGCGGCGCACCCTGGACGCTCTCCTGCAGAGCGCCTGGAACGATCCCCAGCCGCGCCTGCCGAGGGAGCTCGAAGGATGGCGGCGGGAGGTGGTGGGGGAGGAGCTGCTGCGCGCGGTCCTCGGATCCGCGGCCTGAACCCCGCAAATGCTGACGCGTTCGCCGGCGATCCTTCTTTTGGCGATTGTGCCTCACTTGACACCTGCCAAATTGGCGCGGTAGACTGTGAGGTATGCAATCGATACTGGCACATATACAAGCGATACCTGAATTCGTTATCGCCGTCCTCTCTCAATGGGCTCTTCTCGCTACGGGAGGAGTCCTAGTGCTCGGCGTCTATACCTGGAAGGCGATAAGGGAATGGAGGGGGCATAGCTCAGGGCTGCCGCCGCGACTTAAGGCGGTCGGTATCGGCTTCTGCCTACTCCTCTCATTCTTCCTTGCTTGGTACGATCAGCGTGAGCAGACAGCGACGGCCGAGCGCTCCATTTTCACCTTGAATGGACAATTGGATAACGAGCGCGGGAATGTCAGGAATCGCGACGATGTGATAGTCGCTCGCGATGAAGTAATTGCCGCTCGCGATGAACAAATCAGCGACTTGGGGGGCCAGGTTGTAGATCTGAGTTCGCAGAGCGGCAGCCAGCAAATCAATCGCGAGCAGGCTATCAATAACCGAGAGTCGACAATCACGAATCGCGAGTCACAGATCAGCTCTCTTCAGGCTCGCATGCTCGATCAACAGAAACTTGTTAGTGAACTCCAAATAGAATTAGGAAAATCTCAGCAACCTGAAGCCTTCAGAACCACCGTCCTAAAAATTTCAACGCCGATCGCCAACCCGAAGATTGCGCCTAACGTGACAACACTATTGATGTTGACTAATAGAGTCGTAACCCCTGTTCACGCCATAGTATTTTGCGACAATGCCATGGTGAACGTTGAAGTTAACGTTGCCGGTAGTGGTGAATTCAAAGATGCAGGCACGTCACGAATGGGGCCGAACGGTTTTCAGATCAACATCGCCCTGCCGGCGTGGAGTCCTACGACGCCGCTATTAGTCACGATTTACCATGAAAATGATCTGGGGCAATGCTACTATAGGGCTATCTAGGGACAATGGCATATCGGGCTCAGTTAATCGAGCAGGGTAAGCGCCAGCTTACCCTCCCGGACCTCTGCCCGGACGCGGGCGCCGCAGGAGAAGCCCGCCAGGGCAAGCCACGCACCGCGCAGTCGCAGCATGGGGCGAGCCTGCCGCCCATACCAGGCGAGCCCTACGGTAAGCACCCGGGGCCGTTCTATGGCGCCCCGGGCACCTCTCCCTGTCGCTGTCGTCGTCATCTCTTCTCGGGCCTCTGCACCCCC
Source organism: Thermoanaerobaculia bacterium (assembly GCA_035603315.1). Taxonomy (GTDB): domain Bacteria; phylum Acidobacteriota; class Thermoanaerobaculia; order Multivoradales; family UBA5704; genus DATNKQ01. The sequence continues at coordinate 14,805 of DATNKQ010000384.1, read as the reverse complement.
TTCCCCGTTCGTTGTTCAAACTCGCGCCGGAGGTCGTCGGGCGTGACCTTCGCCGCCTCCTCAAGCGTCTTGATCGCGGGGCGGAGACAGTCGTCCGCGGCGACTTCCAAGCTCCCCCGGAGGTCCACTGCAAGGCTCATGGGGATGCTCCCTTCGAGCATCGCGTCCATCTCGGGGTCGGGGGGTTGCGGGAGGTCGTCCGCGATCTCTTCCAGGCGCTCCAGAATCCGCAAAAGCAGAAGAGCGATCTCCCGGACCGCGAACTGCGTTTGTTCCGCCGAGTACACGTCTCCCATGGGCGCCTCCTCCTGTTTTAGGCACTCGCTTCAGGACAGGGCGCTACGATATACACACCTACGTACCTACGTCAAGCGCACCTATGTAGGCTTCAGCCAATGGCCAGAAAACGGACACTCACGGGACCGCGCGGGGGGGAGACGACCGTCTCTAAGTCGGGGATGGTGCGGAAGACGCTATGGATTCACGGGGACGAGGCAGAGGCGCTGCGCGAGCGCGCCTTCAAGGAACGGCGCGCCGAGTCAGAGATCGTCCGCGAAGCCCTGCGGAAGCTCCTCGGGATCGAAGACTAATCGGCCGGCGGACTCCCGTCCATGGAGCATCCCTCTAATCGGAGGATTGTCACGGCGGAGATTCTATTCGGTCTCCTCCTTTGGCTCTCCCAGGTTGGCCTCCCCGTGTTAGGTATTCAGCGAGAGTTTTGGTTTGGCCTTGTTGTTTGGGTTATCTTTTTTGTCGTCGGCAGCCATTTGATTTGGATGCTTTCGGTTCGGCTGCCAGCGCCGTGGAGATTGTTCTTCGTTTTATCTTTCGCCGTACTGTTAAGCGCTTGCGTCTATCCCGGACTTAGTCGGCAATATAGAAAAGAACATGGAGCCGTGGCGGCGTTTGTGCCCCCGTACCCGCCCCTTTCGCGGGGTATTACCGTCCTCAGCCGAAGTGAGATCGCTCGAAGAATTAATTCTTTGCCTCCCTTGCAGAGGGAGGGTGCTGCAAGGGATTATCGAGGATTGCGAGTGGAATGGAGGTGCGAATTCGTTGGAGGGCACGAAAGGGAAGTCAATAGCTTTTCTCTTTTCCTGGACTGTCGAGATCAGCCGAATGACGCATCGGCCCTTGTGTCAGCAATCGTGGCTGGCAGTCCCGGTACAAAATTACTCAAGGAAGGCGACGCGCTTATAGTGACGGGAACAATTACGGGAGGCCCCGATCTCTCCGTCATTAGGCTTGATCCGGCCTCATATCTTCTAGTAGGCCCGAAAAAATGACTGCTAGACCTTACTCTTCTCTTCCTTCTTCTTTCTTGTTACCGTTGACACGGCGAGCAGCCCTTTCAATGCCGTCTCAAAGTCCAACGGATGCAGGCTCACCGGCCCCGGCCTTTTCTTCCTCTTCCGGGGCTCGGCCGGCTTTTTACGGGAGCCGGTCCCGCTCACGATCCCGCCAGTACGGTCGAGAACATGTCTTCATTCTCCCGGTTGTTGTGCCGGAACGAAAACTCGTTCAGGTACAGCGGCAGGTAGCGCTTAGAAACATGGTGAAAGTTGCCCATGATGCCGCGCTTGATCAGCGACCAGAAGCTGTCGATGGTGCAAGTGTGGACCTCGCCGCGGACGTACTCGCCCGCCGTGTGGTTCACGAAGTCATGGGGCCGCTTCTGGCCGATCCGCCGATAGGTCGAAAGCTCATCGGTCGCGACCAGAGACACCCGATCGGCGATCGTCTTGTCCACGAATCCGCCGAGCGTCTTAGCGTCGGTCGCCTCGATCATCTGGCAGACCACGTTTCCCTTGCGGGCGATGGCGCCGATGACCGCGACCTTGCCAGCCGGTCCGCGCCCACCCTGCCCGCGCTTCATCCCGCCGCCCACGCCCCCGCCGTGCCGGTTCTTCGCCTTCCCGCCGACGTAGGTTTCATCGACCTCGACGACGCCCGTGAGCTTCTGGAAGGCCGGGTCGTGCATCGCGGCGCGGATGCGATGGCACATGTACCAGGCGGTACGGTAGGAGCCCATGCCGACGTTGCGCTGAATCTGCAAGGCGCTGATACCCTTCTTGGCCTGGCACATGATCAGGATGACCTGAAACCAGTCCCGGAGCGGGTAGTTCGTGTTCTCGAAGATCGTCCCGGCCAGGGGCGAGAACTTGTAGCCATTCTTAGCGCAACTCTTGCACTGCCACTTGAAAGCGGCCTTGAGCTTGTACACCTTGTCCGTGCCACAGCGGGGGCAGTACACCCCGTCCGGCCAGCGCATGGCGACGAGGTAGGAGAGGCAATCTTCCTGGGTCTTGAACCGGTCCGCAAGCTGTCTCAGGGTCATCATGCAGGGCAGTGTACACCCCTATTGGGCCGGTGTCAAGTGCGGCATAATCGCCCTTCTTTTCGGTCTCCTCTGGCTGCCGACGGGCTGTGGCGGTCGGCCGGCCGCGGCGCCCCGCGCCATCCGCCTCGTCGACCTCTACCGGCCGTCATCCGTCGTCTGCCGGGTGCCAGCGACGGCGCAGGTGCCGGCGCGGACGGAGTGGCGGTTCGCTGGAGGGATGGAGGGTTGGGAGGCGGGTCCGGGGGTTACCGGCCTGGCGGTGCGCGGCGGGCGGCTGGCGGGGCGGAGCAGCACGAATGCTCCCCTGCTCCACTTGGAGCGGACGGTCGACCCGCAGGACCGCGACCTCCTCTACGCGGTCGAGGTCCGCCTGCGGGTCTCGGCGGGATCGCGGATCGGCGTCGAGTTCGACGACGGCGCGAAGGTCGATCTTGCGGACATGGCCGCCCGGGCGAAGGAGAACGCCTGGAGGGTCACCGTGCCGCTGCCGCCTTCGTCACAGGGACTGGCGGGGGAAGCGCAGACCGTCTCCCTCCACAGCCCCTATCCAGTGACGGCGGCGGAGGCTCGCCATGTCGTCCTCCGGCCCACCGACGCCGCGGGGGCAAGCTTCGAGATCGAGTCGGTGCGCCTAGTCTGGCGGCGCGAGCACCTGGCGGCCATCCCTTCCGGCGTTAGCTGGCAGGGGCTCTCGGAGATCTACCACGAGACCCTCATGGCCCGCGCGCCCGAGGAGCTCCGCTTCCGACTCACCGTGCCGCCGCGCGCCTTCCTCGATCTCGCGCTCGGCACCGTCGAGGAGGGGCCGGTCACCTTCCGGGTCGGCGTGCGCCGGGAGGGCGGCCTGGCGGAGACGGCGGAGACGGAGGAGACGCTTCTCACCCGCACCGTCACCACCCCGCACCGGTGGGAGGCAGCGCCCATCGACCTGACGACCCTGGCCGGCCAGCAGGTCACCCTCTCTCTGGCGCTTGCCGCGGAGCGGCCGGGAGCGCTCGGGCTCTGGGGGTCGCCGGTCGTGCGGTCGCGCGTCGCGGACCGCGCAGGCGAGCGGGACGGCCTGCCGCGCGGCGTCATCCTCATCTGGGCCGACACCCTGCGGCGCGACCACCTGAGCGCCTACGGCTATCGGCGCGACACCAGCCCGACGCTGCGCGCGCTGGCCGCCCAGGGTGCGCTCTTCACCGGCTGTGTCACGCAGGCGACCTGGACCAAGGTCGCCACCCCGTCGCTCCTCGCCTCCCTCTACCCGACGACGCACGGGGTGACCGACTTCGCCGACCGCCTGCCGTCCTCGGCGACCACCCTCGCCGAGGTCTACCGGCGGAGCGGTTGGGCGACGCTCTCGCTCTCGTCGATCTTCTTCACCGGGCAGTTCACCAACCTCCACAGGGGCTTCGAGGAGCTGCACGAGGACGGCTCGCTTTCCGACCACCAGTCGAGCAAGACGGCGCGCGAATACGTCGACCGGCTGCTGCCGTGGATCGATGCCCATCGGGAGGTCCCCTTCTTCGTCTTCCTCCACCTGAGCGATCCCCACGACCCCTATCCGCCCCGCCCGCCCTACGACGCGCTGTGGGCCGATCCGGCGCAGAAGGCCTTGCACGCGCGCCAGAAGGAGGAGGTGCGGAAGGGGATCGGCGAGGCGATGCGCCAGCGCCACGGCATGCCGACGGCAGCGGAGATCCGCCTGGCCGGCCTCGACCCGCAGGCCTACGAGAGCTCCGAGATCGGCGCTTACGACGGCGCGATCCGCGGCATGGACGCCGAGATCGGCCGGCTGATCGAGCGGCTGCGCGAGCTGCGCCTCGATCGCAAGGTCCTCCTCGCCTTCGCCGGCGACCACGGCGAGGAGTTCCTGGAGCACGGCGGCACCTTCCACGGCCAGAGCGTCTACGGCGAGCTGACAGAAGTGCCGCTCCTCTTCTGGCAGCCGGGGAGGGTGCCGGCGGGAAGGGTCGTGGGCGAGACGGTCGAGATCGTCGATATCCTCCCGACCCTCCTCGCCGCCTGCGGGCTGCCGGTGCCGGCAGCCGCCCAGGGGCAGAGCCTGCTGCCGCTCCTGCATTCGGGCGGCGCTGGCCCTTTCCGCGTCCGGCCGGCGATTTCCGAGAAGGCGTCGACCCACGACGCCATCGGCTCGCCGCCGCCGCGCGACACCGAGTCCTTCGCCATCCTCGACGGCGGCTGGAAGCTGATCCACAACACCCGACGCCCGCCGCAGACCCGCGAGTACGAGTTCTACGACGAACGGAGCGATCCGCTGGACCAGTCGGACCTTGCCGCCCGCGAACCCGGCCGGGTCGCCCGCCTCGCCGCCGAGCTCGCCGCCTGGCACGCCCGCGCCGCCGCCGCCCGCCTGAAGCCCGACTCCGAACGCGCCAAGACCATTCCTCCCGAGGAGCTGGAGCGCCTGCGGAGCCTGGGGTACATTCAGTAAGAGCGGCCTACGGCGGTTCGCCCGCGCCTCGGCGAACGACGCGGTCGATTCTAGGATGCTACCCGCGCGGAATCAGCCGCTGCCTTTCAAGGTTCTCACGTCCGGCGCGGGGAAGGCGTCGTAGAATCGCTTGCGCGGAGGATTTTTCATGGCCATCAGCGTCTTCGAACTCTTCACCATCGGCATCGGGCCGTCGAGCTCTCATACCGTGGGGCCGATGCGGGCGGCGCGGCGGTTTGCCGAGCGGCTGGAGGGGGAGGGACTGCTGGACCGGGCGGCGCGCGTGAAGGTCGAGCTCTTCGGCTCCCTCGCCCATACCGGCCGCGGCCACGGCACGGACCGCGCGGTGCTCCTCGGGCTCTCCGGCGAGACGCCGGAAGGGGTCGACCCGGACTCGATCGGGCCGCGGGTGGAGGCGATCCGGACGGCCGGGCAGCTGCAGCTCCTCGGTTGCCACACTGTCCCCTTTGACGAAGGCGAGGACCTCGTCTTCAACAAGCGGGACCTCCTCTCGCTGCACTCGAACGGCATGCGCTTCACCGCCTGGGACGGGGAGGGGACGGAGATCGAAGAGCGCGTCTACTACTCGGTCGGCGGCGGCTTCGTGGTCAACGAGGGGGCGAGCGGCGCCGACCGCGTGGTCGCCGACGACACCCGGGTCGCCCACCCTTTCCGCAGCGGCGCCGACCTCCTGCGCCGCGCCGAGGAGACCGGCCTGTCGATCTCCGAGCTCATGCTCGAGAACGAGGCGTCCTGGCGCTCCGCCGAGGAGGTCCGCGCCGGCCTGCTGCGCATCTGGGCCGCCATGCAGGCCTGCGTCGAGCGCGGCTACCGGCAGACCGGCGTCCTGCCCGGCGGCCTCAAGGTGCGGCGCCGGGCGCCCCAGCTCTACCAGGACCTCTGCGATCGCACGGCCGGCAACCTCGATCCGCTGGCCGTCCTCGACTGGGTCAACCTCTTCGCCCTGGCGGTCAACGAGGAAAATGCCGCCGGCGGACGGGTGGTGACGGCGCCCACCAACGGCGCGGCGGGGATCATCCCGGCGGTCGGCCACTACTACCGGCGTTTCACCCCCGGCGCCGACGACGAGGGCATCGTCCGCTATCTTCTCACGGCCGGCGGCATCGGTATCCTCTACAAGGAGAACGCCTCGATCTCCGGCGCCGAGGTCGGCTGCCAGGGCGAAGTGGGGGTGGCCTGCTCGATGGCCGCCGGCGGCCTGGTCGCCGCCCTCGGCGGCACCGCCGCGCAGGTCGAGAACGCCGCCGAGATCGGCATGGAGCACAACCTCGGCCTGACCTGCGACCCGGTGGGCGGGCTGGTGCAGATCCCCTGCATCGAGCGGAACGCCATGGGCGCCGTCAAGGCGATCAACGCGGCCCGCATCGCCCTCTCCGGCGACGGCTCGCACAAGGTCTCGCTCGACCGCGTCATCAAGACCATGCGCGAGACCGGCGCCGACATGAAGACGAAGTACAAGGAGACATCCCGCGGCGGCCTGGCCATCAACGTGATTGAGTGTTGATGTCAACGGTGGTTACCGCGCTTCCCCGACCTGCCGTGCTGGTCCATAATGCGCCGATCTGCGAGGAGAGGATGGTGATGGGATGTTGAAGAAGGTGCTGGGGGTGACGGCGATCGTGCTGCTGGCGGCTGCCGGCGTGGCCGTCTCGCGGGTCTCCTGGCGGCCCGCCATGCGGCCGGCGCCGACGATCACGGTCGAGCGCACCGCCCAGCAGGTGGCGCGCGGCCAGTACCTATCCGAGCACGTCCTCACCTGCTGGGGATGCCACAACGCGCGCGACTGGACCCGTTGGGGCGGACCCATCTCCGGCCCTCGCGGCGAGGGCGGCACCGACTGCCTGCTGCGCAAGAACGGCTTCGGGGGCACCGTCTGCCCCTCGAACGTCACCCCCGACCCCGAGACCGGGATCGGCACCTGGACCGACGGCGAAATCGTGCGGGCGCTGCGCGAGGGGGTGGACCGCGACGGACGGGCGCTCTTCCCTTTCATGCCCTTCTACAGCTTCCGCCGGATGTCGGACGAGGACACCTACGCCGTCGTCGCCTACCTGCGGGCGCTGCCTGCCGTCCGTCACCGGCTGCCGACGGTGGAGTTCGACTTCAAGCAGACGCTCGAAAACAACAAGATGCCGCGGCCCGTGGACGGTCCGGTGCCGGCGATCGATCCCGCCGACCACGTGCGCTACGGTCAGTACCTGGCGCAGCTCACCGGCTGCGAGTTCTGCCATAGCCCGGCCGGCCCGGACATGCTGCCTTTGGCGGGCAAGCTCTACTCCGGCGGCGTCGAGTTCTTCGAGACCTGGGGGGTCGTCCGCACCGCCAACATCACCCCGCACGAGACCGGCATCAAGGGGGTGACGAGAGCGGAGTTCATCAGTCGCTTCAAGGCCTTCGCCAACATCCCGGCCGTCGCCGTCAAGCCGCCCGACCCCAGCCGCAACACGATCATGCCGTGGCTCGAGTTCTCGGGAATGACGGAAGAGGATCTGGGCGACATCTACGACTTCCTCCAGACCGTCCCTCCCATCGACCACCGGGTAGAGAAGTATCCGCCCAAGGTCGCCGCGGCGGGGCACTGACGCCCGCGCTCCTCGCCCTTCCGCTCCGCCGGCTCCACTCGAGGCGAGGATGAAGAAAACGCTGTTGATTCCCGTCATCGCGGCCGCCCTGGCGGCGGTCGGGCTGGCCGCCTATCTCGGGCTACAAGGACACGCCGGCCCGATCCGGCGGCCTCCTTCGCAGGAGACGGTCGCGCTGACGCCGGCACGTGTGGCGCGGGGCCGGTACCTTTCCGAGCACGTGCTCATCTGCTGGGGCTGCCACACGACGCGCGACTGGAGCCGCTTCGGCGGGCCGATCACCGGCATCCGCGGTACCGGCGGCGAGGACTGCCTCACCCGGGACCACGGCTTCCCCGGCACCGTCTGTCCGCCCAACGTCACCCCCGACCGCGAGACCGGCATCGGCGCCTGGACGGACGGCGAGGTCCTGCGGGCGCTGCGCGAAGGGGTGGGGCGCGACGGGCGCGCCCTCTTCAACGAGATGCCCTACTGGAGCTTCCGGAATCTCGCTGACGACGACGCCCGCGCCGTGGTGGCCTACGTGCGCACGCTGCCGCCGGCCAGGAACGTGCTGCCGAAGACGGAGCTCGATCCTTCTCTGCAGCGGGTGATGGACCGCCTGGCGCGACCGGTCGAGGCGCCGGTCCCCGCGCCCGACCCCGCGGATCATCTGCGATACGGGGAGTACCTGACCAACCTCGCCGGCTGCCGCTTCTGCCACAGCGACAACGGCGACGACCTGGAGGCACTGCCGGGCCGGGCCTTCGCTGGCGGCCAGGAGTTCGTCGAGCGCTGGGGCACCGTGTACTCCGCCAACCTCACGCCGGACGAGACGGGTTTGAAGAAGGTGACGAAGGCGGAGTTCATCGGCCGCTTCCGCGCCTTCGCCAACCCCGCCACGACCGCCGCCCCGCTGCCCGATCCCACCAAGAACACGGTCATGCCCTGGATCGAGTACTCGGGCATGACGGGCGCCGACTTGGGCGCCATCTACGATTTCCTCCGCACCGTCCGGCCGATCGCCAACCGCGTGGTGAAGTATCCCGCCCACCCGAAGCACCGATAGGCGGACCAAGAGCGATCTACGTGCTGCCGGAGTTGTGCCACTGGCAGCTTGCTGCCAGTGTCTTTCCTCCAAGATTTCCCAATTCTTCGCCTGCGGACCTGGTGCTTACAAGCCCGCATCAGGTCGGCCAGCGTCTGGCTGAGGAAGTCTTGAGGGCAAGCCACTGGCAGCAAGCTGCCAGTGGCACAACTCCAGTAAGACGCTGCGCAGATCCTCAAGCGGCACTGACTGCCTGCGGGCTATACTCCGCCGAGCGCCGATGCCCGGCGCTGGAGGTTCCTCTATGAAGCGTCTGTCTCTCCTAATCCTCTTCCTCGTCCTCGCCGCCGTTGCCGCCCGCCAGGCCGTAGGGCAGCACGTCCATGCGGCCGATCCGGCGCAGGCCGCGCCGCCCGCCGGCGAGGGCGATACCGGCGTCGTCAACGTCCCGCCGGTCGACATCGGGGCCGACACCCTCTTGGCGCGCCAGCGGGCGGAGGAGGCGACGATCGAGAAGTTCAAGGTCTTCCACGATTTTCAGTTCAAGGACCGCATCGCCGAGAGCGGCATCACCTTCGTCCAGCACATCGTCGAAGACGCCGGCAAGACCTACAAGGCGGCGCACTACGACCACGGCAACGGCATCGCGGCGGCGGACGTCGACGGCGACGGCCTCATCGACATCTACTTCGTCAACCAGGTGGGCGGCAACGAGCTGTGGAAGAACCTCGGCAACGGCACCTTCAAGAACATCACCGCCGAGGCCGGGGTGGCGTTGCCCGGCAGGATCTCCGTCTCGGCGACCTTCGCCGACATCGACAACGACGGCGACCAGGACCTCTACGTCACCACCGTCCGCGGCGGCAACGCCCTCTTCGAGAACGACGGCCACGGGCACTTCAAGGACATCACCAAGCAGGCCGGCCTCGAGTACGTGGGGCACTCCTCGGCGGCGGTCTTTTTCGACTACGATAACGACGGCCTCTTGGACCTCTTTCTCGTCAACGTCGGCAAGTACACGACCGACGTCAAGGGCAAGGACGGCTACTACCTCGCCTACCCCGACGCCTTCCAGGGTCACCTCCACCCGGAGCGCACCGAGTACAGCATCCTTTACCACAACCTGGGAGGGAACCGCTTCGCCGACGTCTCGAAGCAGATGAAGCTCGTCGACGGCTCGTGGAGCGGCGACGCCACCATCACCGATTTCAACCAGGACGGCTGGCCCGACCTCTACGTGCTCAACATGCAGGGCAACAACCACTACTACGTGAACATGGGCGGCAAGTACTTCGTCGACAAGACGCCCGAGGTCTTCCCCAAGACGCCGTGGGGGGCGATGGGGGTCAAGGTCTTCGATTACAACAATGACGGCCTCCTGGACCTCTTCATCACCGACATGCACTCCGACATGATCAAGGAGGTCGCCCCCGAGGACGAGCGGATCAAGTTCGTCTTCAAAGGGGGCGAGAACCTGCTGGGCGATCCGGCGAAGAACATCTTCGGCAACGCCTTTTTCAAAAACAAGGGCGACGGCACCTTCGAGGAGGTCTCGAACGACCTCGGCCTCGAGAACTACTGGCCCTGGGGGGTGAGCGTCGAGGACTTGAACGCCGACGGCTGGCAGGACGTCCTCATCACCTCCAGCATGAACTACCCCTTCCGCTACGGCGTCAACTCGCTGCTTCTGAACAACCTCGGCCAGCAGTTCCTGGACGCCGAGTTCATGCTCGGCATCGAGCCGCGCCGCGGCGGCCGGACGCGCAAGCCGTGGTTCACTCTCGAGTGCTCGGGGGAGGACCGCGCCCATCCGCTCTGCCGCGGGCGCAGCGGCCACCTCACGGTGACCGGCACGCTCGGCACCCGTTCCTCCGTCATCTTCGACGTCGACGGCGATGGCGACCTCGACATCGTCACCAACGAGTTCAACGCCGAGCCCCAGGTCCTCATCAGCAACCTTTCCGAGAAGAAGGCGATCCACTGGCTGAAGCTCCGCTTGATCGGCAAGAAATCGAACCGCAACGGGCTGGGTGCGGTGGTCACGGTGCGGGCCGGCGGCCGCACCATGACGCAGCTCATGGATGGCAAGTCCGGCTACCTCTCGCACAGCATTCTGCCGCTCTACTTCGGGCTCGGCGAGGCGGCTGCAGCCGACGGCATCGAGGTGAAGTGGCCCTCGGGGCGCAAGCAGACTCTGGCCGGCCCCATCGCCGGCAACCGCCAGCTCGATGTCGAGGAACCGGCGGCGGAGCCGGCCGCTGCCAAGCGCCCCGGCGCCCGCTGATGCGGCGCAGGATCTCGGCGCGGCTCCTGCTCCTCGCCCTGCCGGCGACCGGGGCCTTGGGCGCCGCGCCCCTGTCTCCGGTCGCGCCGCCGCCGTCTTCGCCGGCCCTCTTCGTCGAGCGCGCCCATGAGCTGGGGCTCGACTTCACGCATGTCAACGGCATGACCGGCCAGCTCTACATGCCGGAGATCATGGGCGCCGGCGTGGCTGTCTTCGACTACGACAACGACGGCGACCTCGACGTCTTCGTCGTCCAGGGGGGGCCGCTCGGTCCCGACACCGCCGGCCGGCCGCGGCCGCCGGCCCTCGGCAACCGCCTCTACCGCAACGAGCTCAAGATCGGCCCCGGCGGCAAGCGCGAGATGCGCTTCACCGACGTCACCGCGGCCGCCGGCATCACCACCTCCTGCTACGGCATGGGGGTGGCGGCGGGCGATTTCAACAACGACGGCTGGACCGACCTCTACGTCACCGGCCTGGGCTGCAGCCAGCTCCTCCGCAACAACGGCCCCGACTCCGCCGGCAACATCACCTTCACCGACGTGACGAAAGAGAGCGGCACCGCTAATCCGCACTGGGGGGTCTCCGCCACCTTCTTCGACTACGACCGCGACGGCTGGCTCGATCTCTACGTCGGCAACTACCTCAACTTCTCGTTCGCTGCCGCCAAGCCCTGCCGGACCGCGGCGGGGGAGCGCGACTACTGCGGACCGGTGGCCGCCGACGCTGTCCCCGGCCGGCTCTTCCACAACCGCGGCGACGGCACCTTCGAGGACGTGACGGCGAGGTCCGGCCTGGCGGCCGAGTACGGGCCGGCGCTGGGCGCCGTGGCCGCCGATTTCGATGGCGACGGCTGGCCCGACCTCTACGTCGCCAACGACGAGACCGCCAACCAGCTGTGGATCAACCAGCGGAACGGCACCTTCAGGAACGTCGCCCTGCTCGCCGGCTGCGCGGTCTCTGGCGAGGGGAGGCCGCAGGCCAGCATGGGGGTCGACGCCGGCGACTATGACGGCGACGGCGACGAGGATCTCGTCATGGACAACCTGACGGGCGAGGGCGACACCCTTTACCGCAACGACGGGAACCTGGTCTTCGAGGACGTGTCGATCGCGAGCGGCGTCGGCCTCCCGTCCCGCCAGCTCACCGGCTTCGGCGCCGCCTGGATCGATTACGACGACGATTCTCGCCTCGACCTGCTGGTCGTCAACGGCGCCGTCAAGGTCATCGAAGCGCAGGTGCGGGCGGGCGATCCGCTCCCCTTGAAGCAGGGCAAGCAGCTCTTCCACAACCTGGGCGGCGGCCGCTTCGAGGAGGTCACCGCCCGCGCCGGGCCGGCCTTCGCGCTGCCGGAGGTGAGCCGCGGAGCGGCCTTCGGCGACCTCGACAACGACGGTTTCGAGGACGTCGTGGTGAGCAACAACAACGGTCCCTTGCGGGTGCTGATGAACGACGCAACCCATGCTCTTCCGGGTCCGGCCCGCCACTGGGTTGGGCTCCGTCTGCTGACCGGTAAGCCCGGCCGCGACGCGCTGGGGGCGCGGGTGGAGCTCGAGCGTCCGGGCCTCCCGGCCCTCTGGCGGCGGGCCCGCGCCGACGGCAGCTATGCCTCGGCGAACGACCCGCGGGTGCTCGTCGGGTTGGGCGAGCGCGCCGAAATAGGGCGGGTGGTGGTCCACTGGCCGGACGGCCATGCGGAGGAGTGGAGAGGGATCGCCGCCGACGCCTATACCACCCTGCGCGAGGGCACCGGAACGGCGGTGCGGTGAACGCCCTGCCGGCGCTCCTCCTCGCCGTCGCTGCCGCCGGCGGCGCCGCTTCGCCGCCGCTCCTGCCTGTGCCGGCCCCCGATCCCGCGCGCATGGAGACGGCGGTGCGAGAGCAAGTCGAGGCGGCGGAGAAGGCGGTCGCGACGGCGCAGTCGCCCGAAGCGTTCGGCAATGCCGGCCGGATCTATCTCCTCTACGACCTCCTGGACGCCGCCCTGCCCTGCTTCGAGAACGCCCGCGCGCTGGGTCCCGCCGACTTCCGCTGGCCGTACTACCTCGGGGTCCTGCACCAGGCGCGGGGCGACTTCGACCGCGCCGCGGGCGCCTTCGCCGAGGTGCTGCGGGAGAAGCCGGACGACCTGCCGACCCTCCTCCGCTTGGGCGATGTCGAGCTCCTGCGCCAGCGGACGGACGAGGCGGCGAAGAGCTTCACGGCCGCCCTCCGCCTCGACCCCTCGTCGGCCGCCGCCCATTACGGGCTGGGCCGGACGGCGATGGCGAAGCAGGACTACGCGGCGGCGGTGGAGCAGCTCCAGGCGGCGCTCGCCGGCCAGCCGGCGGCCACCGTCATCCACTACTCCCTGGGGATGGCCTACCGCCGGCTCGGCCAGCTCGACCGCGCCGCCGCCGAGCTGGCCGGCTACCGCGACGTCGGCCCGGGCGGCGGAGGGGGGGCCGCCAAGTTCCCCGATCCGCTGGTCGACCAGCTCGCGAGCCTGAACGCCGGCGCCAAGCGCCACGTCGCCCTTGCCACCTCGGCGCTCCAGCAAGGGCGCTTCGCCCTCGCCGCCGAGGAGTACCGGAAAGCTCTCGCCGGCGACCCCACGGACCTCACCGCCTGGCTCAACCTGGGGGCCGCTCTCGAGCGCCTGAACGACTCTGCCGGCGCGGAGGAGGCCTACCGCCGCGCCGTGGCGCTCGCGCCCAGGAACTCGCGAGCGCGTTACAACCTGGGCACGCTCCTGGCGGCGGGGGGGAAGCGGCAGGAGGGGATCGAGCAGCTGGAGGCCGCCGTGGCGCTCGATTCCGGATCCAAAGACTCCAAGGACGCGCGCTTCAACCTCGCCATGGCGCTCGCCGAGGCGGGGAGCTTCGAGCGGGCGCTCGCCCAGTACGACCGCCTCTTGGAGCTCGATCCGCGGGATTCCGTGGTGCGCTACCAGCGCGGCATGACCCTCCTTCGGCTGGGACGGGCGGAGGAAGCGGCGGTGGAGCTGGGGAAGGTCGTCGCCGCCGAGCCGCGGGCTCCCGAGCCGCGCGCCGGTCAGGCCCTCGCCCTCCTTCGCGCCGGCCGCGACGCCGAGGCGCGAACCCGCCTCGAGGAGGGGCTGGCCGAGCTGCCGGCGAGCGAGGACCTGGCGCTCCTCCTCGCCAAGGTCCTCGCCGCCTCCGCCGATCCCAAGGTCCGAGATGGCCAGCGGGCCTGGGGCCTCGCCGAGGCTGCCCTCCAACCCGGCTCGACGGCCGACCGCGAGGAGGCGGCGGCGCTGGCCCTCGCCGAGCTCGGCCGCTTCCCGGAAGCCGCGGACCGCGAGCGCCGCGCGATCGCCTTGGCCGAGCGTGCGGGGCGCGGCGATCTGCCGGGCATGCGGAGCCGACTCGCCCTCTACGAGAGCGGGAAGCCCGCCCGCGCGCCCTGGCGGTGAGACCCGAACTCTGCTAAAACTGGGCACCACCTCCCCAGGGAATCTCGCGTGCCCTTGAACCTCGCTATCACCGGCATGCACCGCTCCGGCACGTCGCTCTTCGCCGGCCTCGTGGCCGGCGCCGGGATCGACCTCGGCGAAAACCTCATGCCGGCCGGCAGGGGCAACCGGCGCGGCCACTTCGAGGACCTCGCCTTCGTGCGTTTCCACGAGGGGTTCTTGAACCGTCGCGGAGTCGGCTCCCTGTCGCCGCCGGCGGCCTGGTCGCCGGTGCCGACGCCTGCCGAGGAGAGCGAAGCGAGGTCGCTCGTCGCCCGGCGCTCCGTCAAGCCGGTTTGGGGCTTCAAGGATCCGCGGACCTCTCTCTTCCTCGATTTCTGGGACCCGCTGCTGCCGGCCCCCTTCTACCTCTTCGTCTTCCGGCATCCGGTCGAGGTCGCCCTCTCGCTCCTGCGGCGCGGCATCGACCTCGAGGTGCAGCTCGACCCCTGGACCGCCATCCGCGCCTGGACGGTCTACAACTCGGAGCTCCTGCGCTTCCGGCTCGTCAACCCGGAGCGGGCCGCCCTCTGGCACCTCTCCGGGGCGCTCGCGTCGCTGCCGTCCGTGCTGGGAGGCCTGGGCGACCGCCTCGGCCTGGCGCTGGTCGCCGCCGGAGACCTCTACGCCCCGGCCGACCTGCGCCAGGGGCTGTG